>NZ_URNN01000007.1 GCF_900549175.1 uncultured Prevotella sp.
CTAACCGTGATGCAAGTACGGCCTAAACGGAGCAAGAGGAGGGTCTCTCTGCTATGTTGACAAATTAACACTCGCGTAACTTACTGACTGTCAGTGCTTCCCATTTCTGCGAAAAATCGCGTATTTCGCGTCGTAGTGCAGAAATCAAGGTTCAGGTGTCGTTTAACATACGTTAAAGTAAAGTTCTTTCACGATATGTTAAATCAAGGAACATATGGCATCTACGTGTTCGAGCAGTTTCACGGCATCGACATATTGCGCGATGCCTTCGGCCACCTTCTCGGCGGCATCGTGGCTCCGCTCACCGGCCTCGGCAACATGATACACTCCATGACGGCTCTCGTGCTGCTGTGCTCGGCCGTCTGCCTGTGCCTCTATCTCTATTCGCGCCGGTGGAATTTCGGTTCCTCTGCAGACAATCACTGAAATCGTCGGTTTGTGCCCGTCTGTTATTAAAATCATTATTTCTCGGTATTGTATATATTCTGTATAAACAATAACTTTGCACCCCGAAAAAGAAGCGCGTAGTGTACAATCACGTAAGTCCAGCTGACTTTACATGATTGTGCACTATTTTTTTGTGCCATATTGAATTAAATAAGAACATAATGATATAATGAACAGAATTCGTATAATCAACATCAGAATAACACTGGCCGCATGGGTGTCGGTGTTTTGTTGCGCCGTTAGCATGGCACAGGATAAAATGCCGTCGCTGTCTGGTAAGATAATCTCAAAGGATAAGAAGGAAGTGGCCTTTGCCACGGTGATGCTGAAAGGCACAGGATACGGATGCTCCACCGACGGGCACGGCATGTACCATCTGCACGCTCCGGCCGGAAAGTATACGCTGATGGTCTCCGCCATCGGATACACAACGGTGGAGAAGGCGGTGACGCTGACCGCCGAGCGGCAGAAGATGAACATTATTCTGGCAGACTCGGAAGTGGAGCTTGACGAAGTGAAGGTGATGTCGAGCGGCGTGGGACGTATAAACAAGTCGGCCTACAATGCAGTGGCGATAGATGCCCGCAAATTGCACAACACCACGCAGAACCTCAGCGACGCACTGGCAAAGGCCCCGGGCATGAAACTACGTGAGTCGGGTGGCGTAGGCTCGGACATGCAGTTCATGATGGACGGCTTCAGCGGCCGCAACGTCAAGATATTCATCGACGGAGTGCCGCAGGAGGGCGTAGGCTCATCGTTCGGCCTTAACAACATTCCGATAAATTTCGCCGAGCGCATTGAGGTGTACCGTGGCGTGGTGCCGGTGGGGTTCGGCACTGACGCGCTGGGCGGCGTGGTGAACATCGTCACCCGCAAGGACCGCAGGAAATGGTTTGCCGACGCATCCTATTCGTTCGGCTCGTTCAACACCCACAAGAGCAACATTCATTTCGGACAGCGTTTCGACAACGGTCTGACGTACGAGATAAACGCATTCCAGAACTACTCGGACAACGACTACTACATAGACACGCCCGTGGAGCACTTCAATGAAGACGGCAGTTCGATAATCAACTCAAAACTCATCGAACACGTAAAGCGCTTCAACGATACCTACCACAACGAGGCCGTGACCGGAAATATAGGACTTACCGGAAAGTCGTTTGCCGACAGGCTTATGCTCAGCCTCACATGGTCGAACATGTACAAGGAACAGCAGACCGGCGTTACGCAGGAAGTGGTGTTCGGCCAGAAACACAGTAAAGGTCACTCGCTGATGCCCGCGCTTGAATACTCGAAGCGCAACCTGCTGATAAGAAACCTTGATGTCGCTGTAACGGCAAACTATAACTATAATGTGACGAATAATGTGGACACGGCTGCATTTTATTATAACTGGCTCGGTGAACGGCGATACAGCGGACAGGCCGGTGAGCAGTCGTATCAGGACTCACGCTCTGAAAACTCCAACTGGAACGCCACGGCCACGCTGAACTACCGTATAGGCGACGCGCACACATTCACGCTGAGCGAGGTGACAAACAACTTCACCCGCAAGCGCACCGATGCTCCCGGTTCTACGGAGACATCTGTGGAAGAGCAGGCAATAGATAAGATTACGAACAAGAACATACTGGGACTGTCTTACCGTATGATGCTGTCGGACAAATGGAATGTGTCGGTGTTCGGAAAGTATTATCATCAGTATAATTCCGGACCTGTATCCACATCGTCGAGCGGCACGAGCGACTATGTGAGCATAACCTCCACAACCGATGCCATGGGTTACGGACTTGCCGGAACATATTTTGTGATGCGGGGGCTGCAGGCCAAGGCGTCGTACGAAAAGGCATACCGTCTTCCAACCAACGACGAGCTGTTCGGCGACGAGAGCCTCGAGCTGAGCGCCATGGACCTGAAGCCGGAGAACAGCCACAACATCAACGTCAGTCTGAGCTACAACACGCACATAGGCCGTCACGGGATATACGCCGAGGCGGGATATGTGTACCGCGACACGAGGGACTACATACAGCGCACCATCAGCACATACAGCGGCGGCAAGCAGTATGCATCGTACGAGAACCACGGTCGCGTGAAGACCACGGGCTACAACCTGTCGGCGCGCTACAGCTTCGGACGGCTGCTCAACATCGGCGGAACGTTCACCCAGATGGACGTGCGCGACAACGTGAAGACTCTGTCGGGACTTACCGCTCAGGCCAACCCGTCGTACAAGGCGCGCATACCCAACCTGCCGTACCGCTTTGCCAACATGGACGCCACGGTGTATTTCGCCAACCTCCTTGCCAAGGGCAACACTCTGTCGGTGACTTACGACAACTACTATGCCCACAGTTTCCCGCTATATACAGAGGTGTACGGTTCGTCTTCATCGAAGAAAGTGGTGCCGGAGCAGTTTGCGCACAACATCACGCTGACGTACAGCATGTGTCAGGGACGCTACAACGTCTCGCTCGAGTGCCGCAACTTTAC
Organism: uncultured Prevotella sp.; assembly: GCF_900549175.1. GTDB lineage: Bacteria > Bacteroidota > Bacteroidia > Bacteroidales > Bacteroidaceae > Prevotella. Next base: position 2,947 of record NZ_URNN01000007.1, read on the forward strand.
GAATGAGAAGCTTTACGACAACTTCTGTCTGCAGAAGCCCGGGCGGGCCTTCTACGGCAAGGTGCGCGTAAACCTCTGACACGGCCTGCGGAATCCGGACAAAAGAAGAAACGATAAATCAACAAATAAAAACATAAGCAATAATGAACAAGAGAAACTACTTACTGATGGCCTCGGCTCTGATTGTCGCAGGCAGTGTATTTACAGCGTGCAGCAGTGACGACGAAAACGGCGGAGGCGGCGAGGCTTTCATGCCCGGAAACTATGTAATATCGGCAAAGGCTCCGGCAAAGGCGGGTTCGGGCGAAGCCAACTACATCCTCACATCCGAAAGTCTTGACGGCGGACAGATAACCACGCTTGGCAACGGATTGGAGGCAAGCACCGGAACGGAGTGGGTGTTCTATAAGGACAAGTACCTCTTCCGCCTCCAGTATAACCAGGGCGAGGCCGGAACAACAGAGTCATACTTCCGAAATGCCGCCGGCAACGTGGAGCAGCGCGCCATACTCTACTCCATCAAAAACCGATTCACCACATTCGGCACATACGGCAACAACATCATCACCGCGGCATCTGTGGACATGGACGCCACGGACGGCTCACGGCTCAAGCCCAAGGGCATCGGCCTGACGTATCTTGATGCGGTGAATGAAAGGTTCTCATCAAAGACAATCAACGCTGAGAATCTGCTCGGCACGGGCGAATACGTGACGTTCTCGGGAATGCTTGAGACAAACGGCAGGCTCTACACCGCCGTAATACCGATGGGCATGAGTGCATACGGCATAGAGAAACATCCCGACATGGTAGTAGACCAAAGCCTTATAGCTACGGCAAGCAGCGGCACGGGCAGTCACGGCTCGTCGGCAGGCACCATCACCGGAACACAGCATCCCGATGAGGCGTGGGTTGCCATCTACAACGATGACAGCTTCAGCGGCGAGCCCACACTGATAAAGACAGACAAGATAAGCTATGCCTGCGGACGCATGCGCTCGCAGTATTACCAGACGATATGGGCTGCCGACAACGGCGACGTGTATGTGTTCTCTCCGAACTATTCGCGCACTATGGACACAGAAATACAGAAGTCTGACCTGCCGTCGGGAGTTGTGCGTATCAAAGCCGGTGCAAAAGAGTTCGACCCGAACTATTATGTAAACATCGAGCAGGCCGCAGGCGCACCGCTCTACCGTTGCTGGCACCTCACGGGCAACTACTTCCTGCTCCAGCTTTATACCAATGGATTCAATATCAACGGTTCTGGCACGACGCGCCTTGCCATATTCAACGGCGCCGACAAGACCGTCAAAACCGTAGAGGGACTTCCTGCGACCGATGTAATCTCATCGTTCAGCAAGTTCCCTTATGCAGAGAACGGAATGGGATATATCGGCGTGACGACTACCGACGGCGCGCAGCCGGCAATTTACCGCATAGATCCGGCAACAGCCAGGGCCACAAAAGGTCTCACCGTAGATTCATCAACTGATATTTCAGCCATCGGGGTTCTCAGATAACATACAAATAAACATTTAAATAAACATTTACAGCAATGAAGAAGACATTTCGAAAGATACACCTGTGGCTGTCTGTGCCGTTCGGCATATTCATCACGTTGATATGCTTCTCGGGCGCCATGCTCGTGTTTGAGAAGGAAATCACCGAGGCTCTCCATCGCGACCTTTACTATGTGAACGAGGTGAAGGAGCAGCCCCTGCCGCTCGACAGTCTGATGAAAGCCGTCACGGCCACGCTCCCCGACAGCGTTGAGGTGACGGGCGTGACCATATCGTCCGACCGTGAGCGCGCCTATCAGGTGAGCCTGTCCAAGCCGCGCCGTGCGTCGATATATGTAGACCAGTACACAGGCGAGGTGAAAGGGCGTAGCGGTCGCCTGCCGTTCTATGACACGATGTTCCACATGCACCGCTGGATGATGGGTTCGTCGCAGGGCTTCGGCAAGTTGCTCGTCGGCGTCAGCACACTGATGCTCGTCATCATTCTCATCACCGGCATACTGATGTGGCTGTCAAACAGAAAGAAGCCGTTGACTAAAAGTCTCACGATATCGTTCACCAAGGGCTGGCCGCGCTTCTGGCACGACCTGCACGTGGCAGGAGGCATCTATACCACCGTATTCCTGCTCGCCCTCGCCCTCACCGGACTGACATGGTCGTTCTCATGGTACCGCACAGGCTTCTACGCCATGTTCGGAGTAGAGGCAAGTGCCGGCGGACACGGTGGAGGCAGTCATGTTGTTAGCTCTGCCGATGTGCATGACGAAGGCAGTCGCGGTGGAAAGCGTGGCGGCGGAGAAAGAGACAGGCGTGGCGGGCGTGGAAGACGTGGAGGTCGCGGCGGAAGGTATCATCACAATCATGACACCATCATTCCTGCAAGTCCGTACGCCCATTGGCAGGATGTCTGCGACAATCTTTCCAAGGCGTATCCCGGTTTCCGCCAGATAACTGTCTCCGGCGGTTCGGCAAGCGTGGTACCTGCAGGGCGCAACAGTCTGCGTGCCGGCGACCGTTTCGACTTCGACTCCGCGACAGGCAGGATAACCGGAAGCCAGCCCTATTCGGCACAGGATAGTGGAACACGCGTGCGTGGCGGCGTATACATGGTGCACACCGGAGGGTGGGGCGGCATGCTCACACGCATCATCACCTTTCTCGCCGCACTTCTCGGGGCCACGCTGCCGCTCACTGGATATTATCTGTGGATAAGGCGGCTGCTTAAGAAATCCGGACAAGGGCATAATCATCGTGCCTGAACCGGTGTAATAGCTTGCCGGAAAGGAAATGGAGGCTGTATCAAAATGCAGATGTTACCGTTTTGTGGCATGTCTGCATTTTGATATGGCTTTTTTTATGTTTTTGTGTGTCACATAAGTATAGGACACGGACGACCAGTGTTCAGCGGTATCACTCCATGAACCTTATTTTATCCTCACGCCTTGGCTTTGCGTCGGGTGTTTCGTCAGGATAGCCAAGGGCTATGCAGTAGAGCAGTTCGTAGCCTTCAGAAAAAGCCATGCGGTCAAGGAACGGTTTGGCCGAAGGAGAGTCCACAATCCATCGTGCCGAACTGCCGAGACAGCAGGACCCGATGCCCTTTGCCCAGGCTGCAAGGATGATGTTCTCGCCCAAAAGTCCGCAGTCCACCTGAGCCATATCGTAACTTTTGTCATAAGCTATACAGATGACGCATGGCGCATTGACGAAGATGTTCTTGAATCCTTCCCGTTCGGCAATCTTCGGATTGTCCTTCACTACGGCGGCTGTGATTGAATCAATCAGAGCCGGAGAGTCAATCACGCGAATTTCGTACGACTGCAGGTTCTTGCCGTTGGGTGCGTTGATGCCGCATTTCAGAATCTCGTTCAGCGTCTCACGGCTGATGGCAGAATCCTTGTAGGCACGTATGCTTCTGCGGCTCATCATCACCTCAGCTACCACACTCGCAGAATCTACGGCCGTGACCGATTCCTGTGTCTTGTTTTCATTACAGGCGGCAAGCATTATGGCTGCGGCCATTCCTAAAATAACTTTCTTCATATCGTATGTCTTTTTGTAGTTTTGTTCATTCGTATTCATTGATGCCGTACGCACATGGTAGAATCCGCCTGACAGTATTTACCATGGCGGAAATCCCCGTATGGAGGTCAAGTGCAAAGATAGGCTATTTCTCTGAGAATTTACCATGATTTTAGGAAACATCAAAGGCTTTGTCATAATAAAACTTATATTATTTTGTAGGTTGTCAAGTTTCAGATCAAGGTTAGTGTCGTTTCGCATTAAAAAAACGTTGTATACAGACATGCAACAGCGTTATCTTCGCCTATGTCCATGCAGAATCACCGCAAACATTTCGGTATTTTCGTATAAAACCGCTCAAAACATTTCGGTATTTTCACATAAAATCGCCAAAAACATTTTGGTAAATACGTGGAAAGCCTTATCTTTCCTATCCATTAAATGGAACATACACGGTGTTTTTCGTCTGCGCCAGCACGCAGATGCCTGCCGTCATTTAACGGCATTGGCATCTACGTGTTCGAGCAGTTTCACGGCATCGACATACTGCGCGATGCCTTCGGCCACCTGCTTGGCGGCTTTCATGGCCAGTACGACGGTCTGCGGACGGTGTACCACATCGCCGCCGGCAAAGACTCCGCGGCGGGTGGTCATGCCGTAGGGGCGTTCGGTGGTTATGACATAGCCTTTTTCATCGACATCGATGCCTTCGGTTGTCGACACTATGCGGTTGGCCGGACGCGATCCGATGGCGAGGAAGATGCGGTCGAAAGGTTCGATGCGCTCACCGTCGGGTGACACGAGGCGCACCTCTTTCAGACGGCCGCGGGCATCGCCGATGAACTCCGTGGCCTGCGTCTGCCACAGGAATTTGACTCCCTCTTCGACGGCTTCGGAATATTCGCGCTCGATGGCCGGCATGTCGGCCTGTGTCTTACGGTAGATGACAGTGACGTCGGCCCCAAGGCGGATGCACGTGCGGGCGGCATCCATAGCCACGTTTCCGCCGCCGATTACACCCACACGCTCGCCGCTGCGCAACGGTATGCGGCTGCGTATGGTCGCTCCTTCGTTGTAGGCAGCCACCTGATGGAGCAGGTGAATTGACTGAATGACACCGTTGAGACGGGCACCCGGAGTGTCGATGGTCTGGGGCAGGGCAGTGCCGGTGCCGATGAATATGGCGTCGTAGCCGTCGGCAAAGATGCTGTCGACGGTAACGTCGTTGCGGCCCACCATGCAGCCCGTGCGGAATTCCACGCCGAGCGCCTCAATCTTCTTTATCTCATTGCGAACGACCTGTTTCGGCAGACGGTATTCGGGTATGCCGTACATGAGCACGCCGCCGGGCTCGTCCTGTCCTTCGAAGATGGTGACGCAGAATCCCTGGCGGGCAAGGTCACCGGCAACGGTAAGTCCGGCGGGACCGGAACCTATCACTGCCACACGTCCGCGCGTCTTTTGGGGAAGTTTCTCGCGGGTGAGGTTCATCTCGGTGTCGAAATCGGCAAGGAAACTCTCCAAGCGGCCGATCTGTACCGGCTCACCTTTCTTTCCGAGCACGCAGTTGCCCTGACACTGCTTCTCGTGAGGGCAGACGCGGCCGCAGATGGCGGGCAGATTGCTTATTTCGTTTATCACGTTCATGGCTTCGCCGAAGTTGCCTTTCGACAGCTGATGTATGAAGTCGGGGATGTTGTTGCCAATGGGACAGCCCTTGCGGCACTGCGGCACCTTGCAGTGCAGGCAGCGCTTGGCCTCGGTGATGGCTTCAAGCGGTGTGAAAGGCTCATGAATTACTTGAAACGGCGATTGCTGTTCTTCTTGCATATTTCTTTTGTGAGTGGTTGTTTTTTTGTTGTGATGATGGTTATATACAGAGTGTGAATGATGTCATACACCTAACGAGTAGGAAATCAACCGGAAGATAGTGATATACACACAGTAGGGACATATTCTTATATTTGTCCGTCTGTAACGTGTTGATAATCAACATTTATTTGGCGGACAAATACAAGAATATGTCCCTACTGTGTGCAACATCTCTTTCCTCTAATGTCAGAGCTTGGCCAGTTCGACAACCTTGTCAACAGCTGCGCTCAACCCATCGGCGTTCTTGCCTCCGGCTGTGGCGTAGTGAGGCTGTCCGCCGCCGCCGCCCTGAATCAGCTTGGCGGCTTCGCGCACCATTTGGCCGGCGTTCAGACCGAAGTCCTTCACCATGTCGTCGCTCAGCATGACGCTCAGCATGGGCTTGTCGGCTTTCGTTCCGATGACGCAGAGCAGATGCTCGGGTACGGCCTGGCGAATCTTGAACACAAGGTCCTTGGCTGCGGCGGCATCTATCGGCAGCACGGCTGTGATAACCTTCACACCGTTCACCTCGCGTATCTTCTGAATGAGGCTGTCCTTGGTGCGCTCCACGGCCTGTGCGTGGAACTGCTCTATCTCTTTCTTCATCGTGTCGTGCTCGTCGATGTACTTTGTGATGACGCCCTGCAGGTCCTTGGCATTGTTGAACAGAGCCTTGATGGCCTTGATGGCGTCTTCCAAATTGTACATCAGCTCCTCACATTCGCGGCCCGTCTTGGCCTCAATGCGGCGCACGCCGGCGGCCACACTGCTCTCGCTGACAATCTTGAACATGCCGATCTTGCCAGTGGCCGAAGCATGAATACCGCCGCAGAACTCGCAGCTCGGTCCGAAGCGTACCACGCGCACCTTGTCGCCGTACTTCTCGCCGAACAGAGCGATGGCGCCCATTTTCTTGGCCTCTTCCAGCGGAGTGTCGCGATGCTCGTCGAGCGGCAGGTTCTGGCGGATCATGTCGTTGACGATGCGCTCGGCCTGACGCAGTTCCTCGTCGGTAACCTTCTGGAAGTGGGAGAAGTCGAAGCGCAACGTGTCGGCGCTGACGTACGAGCCCTTCTGCTCTACATGGTCGCCGAGCACCTGCTTCAGGGCGTAGTCGAGAAGGTGGGTGGCCGTGTGGTTGGCGGCGCTGCCCTCACGCTTGTCTGTGTCTACGCAGGCCATGAAGTCGGCCTCGGGGTTCTTGGGCAGTTCCTTAACGATGTGTATGCTCTGGTTGTTCTCGCGTTTGGTGTCGATGACGGTCACGGTCTCGGTCTCGCTTACGAGCACACCGCAGTCGCCCACCTGTCCTCCCATCTCGCCGTAGAACGGCGTGTGGTCAAGCACGAGTTCATAGTATGTGTTCTTCTTCTGTGTCACCTTGCGGTAGCGGAGTATGTGACATTCATACTCGGTATAGTCGTAACCCACGAACTGCTGCTCGCCGGGCATAAGCTCGGTCCAGTCGGAGCTTTCCACCTGTGCGGCGTTGCGGGCGCGCTCTTTCTGCTTCTGCATCTCGGCGTCAAACTGCTTCTCGTCGACGGTCAGTCCGTTTTCGCGGCAGATAAGTTCGGTGAGGTCGAGCGGGAAGCCGTAGGTGTCGAAGAGGCGGAAAGCCTGTGTTCCGTCCAGTTCGGTCTTGCCCTGTGCCTTGGTCTCTTCCATGGCCGTGTTGAGCAGGCTGATACCCTTGTCGAGCGTGCGGAGGAACGAGTCTTCCTCTTCCTTCATCACACGGCCGATGAGTTCACGCTGTGCTACGAGCTCGGGATAGGCTTCGCCCATCTCGCCGATGAACACGGGCAGCAGACGGTGGATGAACGCCTCCTTCTGTCCGAGGAACGTATAGGCGTAGCGCACGGCACGGCGCAGGATGCGGCGGATTACATATCCGGCTTTGGCGTTGCCGGGCAGCTGGCCGTCGGCGATGGAGAACGACACGGCGCGCAGGTGGTCGGCGATTACGCGCATGGCCACGTCGACATTCTCTTCCTTGCCGTATTCCTTGCCCGAGAGGCGGGCAATCTCCTTGATGATGGGCTGGAAGACATCGGTGTCGTAGTTGGAGTGCTTGCCTTGCAGGGCGCGCACAAGGCGCTCGAAGCCCATACCGGTGTCGATGACGTTCATCGACAGTTTTTCCAACGAGCCGTCGGCCTTGCGGTTGAACTGCATGAAGACGAGGTTCCATATCTCAATCACCTGCGGGTCATCCTTGTTGACGAGTTCGCGTCCGGGCACTTTGGCCTTCTCTTCCGGCGTGCGGGAGTCGAGGTGAATCTCCGAGCAGGGTCCGCAGGGTCCCGTGTCGCCCATCTCCCAGAAGTTGTCGTGCTTGTTGCCGTTGATGATGTGGTCGGCCGGCACGTGCTTGGCCCAGATGGCCGCAGCCTCGTCATCGCGTTCGAGGTTTTCCTCCTTCGAACCTTCAAAGACGGTTACGTAGAGGTCTTTTGGGTCGAGCTTCAGCACGTCGATGAGATATTCCCATGCCATGTCGATGGCGCCTTCCTTGAAGTAGTCGCCGAAACTCCAGTTGCCGAGCATCTCGAACATGGTGTGGTGATAGGTGTCGTGACCCACTTCTTCGAGGTCATTATGTTTTCCGCTCACGCGCAGGCACTTCTGTGAGTCGGCGCGGCGGCGCGGCTCGGGTTCGCGTGTGCCCAGGATTATGTCTTTCCACTGGTTCATTCCGGCGTTGGTGAACATCAGCGTCGGGTCATCCTTGATAACCATCGGTGCCGACGGCACGATGGCGTGTTCCTTCGACTCGAAAAACTTTTTGAACGAGTCGCGGATTTCATTGGCTGTCATCATAACTATTTAGTCCTTATTTTATTAAATCCTTTTAAAAGTTTTGCAAAGGTACGCCGTTTTTGCTATATTTGCAAATCTTTTCAAAACTTAAATGTTAAGTAACAACCGTTTTTTATTTGTGGTTATAAAAAATATTTGTAAATTTGTCACAATACTGAATTAAAACAATCTAACTTATAAGAAAACTACAATGAAGAAATTGCTTATTGTTGTGCTGATGGCCGTGTGTGTCACCGGCGCTTATGCAAAGAAAAAGGCTCCCAAACAGACAGACAGGGAGTATTGGTGTGAACAGGCTTACAAGATGGCCCAGCCTGTATTGGAAAACATGGCCAAGGGTGAGCTTCGCAAGAACATGAAGACGGAGTTCAGTCCGTCGTTTGACAGCAGAGACCGCCGTGTGGTGTATATGGAGACCTTCGGGCGTCTTATGGCCGGTGTGGCCCCGTGGATAGCTTTGCCTGATGACGGAACGGCAGAGGGAGCCATGCGCAAACAGTTGCGCGAGTGGGCACTGGCTTCTTACAAGAACGCTGTTGACCCTCAGTCGCCCGATTATCTGTGTTGGGGAGTGTCCGGCCAGAATCTTGTCGATGCCGCATATATAGCCGAGAGTTTTCTCAGGGCATACGACCAGTTGTGGACACCGCTCGATGATGTAACCAAGCAGCGTTATATCGCGGAGTTTACGAAGTTGCGGAAGATAGATCCGCCTTACACCAACTGGTTCTTGTTTTCGTCGGTGATAGAGAGTTTCATGGCCAAGGCGGGGGCGCAGTATGACGAGTTTCGTGTGAACACGGCCTGCCGCAAGGTGGAAGAGTGGTATGTGGGTGACGGATGGTATGCCGACGGCCCGGTTTTCGCTTTCGACTATTATTCGAGCTATGTGTTCCATGCAATGTATCTTGAAACGCTTCAGGCCATGGTGGACGCCGGGGCCAACACCCGTCTTGACTATGCAAAATATCATGCCCGCGCACTGAAGCGCGCACAGAAGTTCTCCATCATACTGGAGCGTTTCATATCGCCCGAGGGCACTTTCCCCGTTATAGGGCGCAGCACGCCCTATCGTCTGGCGGCCATGCAGCCTTTGGCCTTGATGGCGTGGTATGGGAAACTGCCCAAGGAACTCGCAAACGGGCAGGTACGCGCCGCACTGACGCAGGTGATGCACCGCATGTTTGATCGACAGAACAACTACAACGACGGCGGGTATCTTACGATAGGCTTTTGCGGAAGCCAGCCCGAGACGGCAGACTGGTATACGAATAATGGCTCGTTGTATATGACGTCACTTTCGTTCATGCCGCTCGGTCTGCCGGCCTCACATCCTTTCTGGACAGACGAGGCGCAGCCATGGACTCAGGTGAAGGCGTGGGGCGGTCAGCCGTTCCCGAAGGATCATCGTTGGGGCGACGACATTCAGACAAAGGATAAATGGTGAGACACACGTACATCGAGGAAAGCAAGATGAAGAGAAACATAATATCTGTATTGGCGGTTTTCATCGTCATGCTGGTGCAGGCCAAGGGCGGTCGCGACAATGTGATACGGCCGGGAGAGATATGGCCCGACGACAAGGGTGTTCACATCAATGCTCATGGTGGAGGGGTGATGGAGTATGGCGGTATGTATTACTGGTTCGGCGAGCATAAGGCCGACAATACGTCCGCGGCACTTGTGGGTGTGACGTGCTATGCCTCAAAAGACCTTGTACACTGGAAGAACATGGGTGTGGCACTGAGCGTGAGTGACGAGGTGGGTAGTGACATTGAGCGCGGTTGCACGCTTGAGCGTCCCAAGGTGGTATACAACGCCAGGACGAAGAAGTTTGTCATGTGGTTTCATCTCGAACTGAAGGGGCTCGGTTATCGTGCCGCACGTGCTGCGGTGGCCGTCAGCGACAAGCCTGCGGGGCCGTACCGTTTCATACGTTCGGGCAGGGTAAATGCTTATAAGTATGCCGAGGGCACGACGGAGGCTGACATTGCCGCTTTGGAAAAGATTGACTTGAACAAATATGAGTGGTGGACGCCCGAGTGGCGCAAGGTTGTGGCCGACGGGGCTTTCATGCAGCGCGATTTGTCGGGAGGCCAGATGTCACGCGACATGACCATATTTGTGGATGATGACGGCAAGGCATATCACATCTATTCGTCGGAGGAGAACCTGACGCTGCATATAGCCGAGCTGAGTGCCGACTATACGTTTCATACCGGCCGTTATGTCCGTGTGGCTCCGGGCGGGCAGAATGAGGCTCCTGCCATATTCAAGAAAGACGGAAAGTACTGGATGATAACATCAGGATGTACGGGATGGGACCCCAATGAGGCGCGCATGTTCTCTGCCAATAACATTTTCGGTCCGTGGACGCAACATCCCAATCCGTGTGTCGGTCCGGATGCCAAAATCACATTTGGGGGACAAAGCACATATATATTAAAGGTAAAGGACAAGTTTATATTCATGGCCGACGTCTGGCGGCCCAAGCATCCGATAGATGCGCGTTATATATGGCTCCCCATCGAATTTGATTCTGCCGGGGTGCCTGTGATACGGTGGCGCGACAGTTGGAATATGGAATGACGCTCCGGTGTGGGGGACTGGATTTGTGGCGACACTCGGTGTAACGTTCGTAATATTGTCCGTAATATTGCACTTGCTTGTTGACTCTTTAGGAGGGGACAAGTAAAAAACACTTGAAAATGTTTTGCAGAGAAGTGCCGTTTTGGTATCTTTGCAAAACATTTTCGTCTTTTCAATAATTGTATTACAAATATCGTTGAAGTATGGCTCTGAACACCAACAAGAATCTGAAACTGTATTACTCAATAAGTGAGGTTGCCGCTATGTTCGATCTCAATGAGAGCACTCTGCGTTATTGGGAACAGATGTTTCCGTATCTGAAACCGAAGACGAAAGGGCCGAGCAAGGTGCGTCAATATAGCGAAAAGGACATTGAGCAGATTCGTTTGATTCACAATCTTGTGAAGGTGCGGGGCTTCAAGCTGGACGCGGCGAAGAAGATTATAAACAGCAACCGCAATGGTGCCGAGAAGACGGCTGAGGTTCTTGACAAGCTGATGTCTGTACGGGATGAGCTGATGGCGTTGAAGAAGCAGCTGGATTATTTGGAGTAGCTCTTCCCGCGTTTTTGTTCACCATGATAAAGAGTCGAATCAAGCATCACCCCGCCTGTTTGCTTTAATGAAAACGTTCTTTTTTATCCAAAACAAACTCCATAATGGATAAAATTCCCCTTTTTTGTCCATTATGAAGTTTGTTTTGGATAAAAAAGTGTATATTTGCCATTGAGAAATAGAGATATGAGTGTTATGAAGACTGTGATAATGAATCAGAAGAGAGAGCGTGACGGATAATTTTACTTGTTATCTTGTGTGTATAGTGCAGACAGTTTGTTTGCAAAAGTCGTTTTTAGGGAGTTGAGGCTGCTTTGTTCTGTCACTCCTACAAATAAAATCTGATCTGATATTTCGCAAATGTATTTGTTGCGTGTCAAAGCCGTGGTTTTTGATTGGCGAGTGGCGTTGCAGACCGATATTATAAGCAGGCGGTTTTGTTCCATCGGTGTTTGCAATTCAGCAGGAATTACTTTATACATCTTTCGTGCAAGAACAATGATAATGGGCTGTGTGCCCTTCAATAGGAAATGAAGCACATCCTGCTCTAACTTGCTGCTGAATCCACTGACTACACACTCTCCGCGCCTGCGCATTTCCGTTGCCCAGTCATAGCATTTCAACACTGTTTCGGAAGAAATAGTGCTTGATGCCAAGAAAGCCGTCTTTCTCACTTTCAGCAGTTCTTTATTTCCAAGATATTCTACGTTCATTTTCTTTCTTCCTATATTTTTTGTAACAACATCATTCGTTCTATGTTATATTATGGTCGTTATAAAAACATATTGCACCTTGCTCATTCTTGTTATTTCTTGTAATTCTTAAGTTGAATAATTGATTTAAAATCAAAATTTTACAGATGCTCCACTGGCATTAATTCTTGCTCCTTACCACCAGCCTTCTGTTCCAGATATTTTGTCAGCTGTGTTTCATGTATAAGTTGATTAAAAGACTCAGAGCTATACGCATCATAAAATTGCACCATTTTATATATAGTACGATAACTCCATCCTTTCAGCGTGGGATTTTGCGTGTGGATAAATTCAGAGAGTTGCCTTACAATATTCGCTCCCCACTCCGAAACTTTCAGTTTTTGGCTGACGTATGCCCCTACTTCCCATATCATACGTAGCGATTCATCATCAACCGCTTTTGATATGCGTTGACGGTGAAAGTTGATGATTCCCAACACTTGGTTGAAATCATTACTTGTTTGTATATTTGGTATTTTTTCTTCCATTGCTAAAAATTAATTGTTGGTTTTCCAGTTAAATTATCTACCAGTGGTGAGAGTATATATAGCTTATTCCTGATCTTCTTTTTCAAATTGTAATCTCAACAACGCCGTTTGCCTGCTAATTTCTTCCTGCAATTCTTGTGCTGAAGGTAGAAGCAATTTATATTTCGTTGCAAAAAGTTGTTCATTTCCCCTCAGTACCGAATATCTTGCAATATTTTCATCTGTTTCTGAACATAATACAATGCCAATAGTAGGATTGTCATCATTTCCACGACGCAACTCATCATACAATTTTACATACATGTCCATTTGTCCAACATCCTGATATGTAACTTTATTCAGTTTTAAATCAATCAAAATGAAACATTTCAAAATATAGTTGTAAAACACAAGGTCAACAAAGTAATTTTCTTGTGGTGTTCGGATAAGTTGTTGGCGGGCAACCAATGCAAAACCTTTCCCCATTTCAAGTAGGAAGTGTTCCATATTGTCAATGATGGCTTGTTCAAGTTTCCGCTCAGTGTAACCTGCATTACCTGGTAGTCTAAGAAATTCCAATACGGTGGGATTCTTTATAAATTCAAATTTCTCTTTTTGATAGTTTTGAGTTTTTTGTACCATTTCCTGTTTCACTTCATCAGAGAATTGTGAAAGAGCCATTCGCTCATAATATTGAGTGTTGATATTGCGGTTTAATGTGCGGAAACTCCACATTTCTTTAGCGGCTTCACACATATACCAGTCACGGGCTTGTTTGTCTGTAACTCGAATCAAGCGTTCATAATGTGACCATGGAAGTATTTCTATTCGGTTTTGTAATTGGTCAGACGGTGTCTGACCTTTTTGAAATTCTTCCTTGATTGGTCTTTTCTGTTGAATCAACTTCACAGATTGGTCAGACGCTGTCTGACTAATTGCATATTCCTTAAACATCAAATAAAAACGCCTGAAATTCTTACAGTTCGTCACTGAATATCCCTTGCCAAACTCTTCTGTTAATGCTTGAGACGCGATAACAATAACACGTTTCCCATATTCCGCACGATTTTGTCCATTTTGCTCTTCTTCAACAATTCTTCTGCCCAGATTCCAGTTCGTAGCAACTTGACTAAAGTTAATAGCAGAATAAGCCTGCTTCAAGTTCGTCCTCACTATATCTTGCAATTCTGCCACGAAACAGCGTTCTTTTGATGTTAGAGCTAATGCTGTGAGTGTTATATTATTTTTGTTGTTCATATTCTATCTTTGTTTTATTATTTAACGTTTAGCCTGTTGGTGTTATTGCTATATGCCGTTATCTCTTTGTTGAGAAGTACCATTTGGAATGTTCCTCACTCCCCAAAAACAGCCATCACCACATGGTCGTTGTAGAAACGTGTTGATATCTTGCTCATTTGTGGTATATTATCTTACTTAAACATATCCAATAACCTGTTCATACCATCCTCTAATACTTTCAAAACACGTTCTTTGTCCTTTTGTGGCATATTCGAATCTTGTATTTTACTTCTGAATTTATTATATGGTTCAAACAACTTTTGCTGGTATTTTATGTTTTCTTTTTCTGAAATATCTTTTATACCATAATCACTTAAACGAATTATCCTTGGCAGCAATTGAAGAAACGCAAGTGCTTTTTTAAGTTCCCCCTCAAAAGACATATCTAATAATATTTTCCATAATTCTTGAAGATAGAGTTTTTTCCCTTTTTTTATGTGGGCATATTTATGGCGTATATTCCTTATTGTTCCATCTTCATCAAACGAATAAAGAATTGAATCTATATCTTCCAGTTCATTCCGTATTCTTTTATATTCACAAGAAGAGAGATTATTATATACATATTGTTTCCATAACGATAATGTATTAGTATTTTCCTTAGAACGATATATTTTATTATAGCCCTCATACATAATCAAATTTAGTCGAATCAGATTTAATCTTCTTTCGATATAATATTCAGAAGCAAGAAAACCTCTTATGGCTACACCTAAATCTATATAAACATAATGTAATAATATTGGCAATTTAGCAACATCTCTCTTGTTTTTTAAATCATTTATATCTTCCTCACTGAACAAAGATAACCATTTTTCTGGTAAGTTCTCAAAAATTGCATACGTATGCATGTTCTTATCCAAGAAATTAGAGTATTTTTGAATTTCAGAACCAATCTTTGTATATAAGCCTTTCATTAAGGTTTTTATCAAACATTTGTCTAATTTAGTTTCTTGCAAATCTAAAGATTCATTATTCATTGGATTCTCAATAATAGACGTGCATAGAATCAATAAATTATTTAAAGGCTGCACTACAGCCAAAAAACTGCATATTCTTCGTGCTTCTACTTCCTCGTCTATATTTACCAAATACCTATATAATTTTTCTATGTCGAAATCATAGTGTAGCGACATATCTCTATAATTTTTATCTATGCAACTATCAAAATAATTATCTCTATAAAAGACAACATTTTCATTTATTCCTGCAACAATATTGTTTATTTTATCATTCTGTAATGATGTTAGAAATGAGGATACTCTATTCCATGAACTCTTCTCTGTCATAAAATATGCTTTATAAAATTCAGCAGTAATAAATACAAGATATTTTAGATTTATCCGTCGTTCTATCATTATGTCTGATCTAAAGTCTGCACGTAAAGCTGTAGCAATTTCAATTATTACATAAAGTACAGAAGCATGTAATTCTGTTATATTTTTGAGAATAATTTGCTGTTGACCATTATCTGTAGATTTTCGCATTACTAACAGTAACGATAATCTACTATGTAATACGGGGAATAATTCTTTTATTAAATTTCCCATATTTTCATATAATTTGTCTCTACCTTCTTCTGAAAGAAGCGTTACATTTTCTTGTATCTTATTCATATTATATTATCAGTTAAAAACATTCCTATACTCATCCCTTTTAATCTGGTATGTCTCATTATAAGACTGATTACTCCAACTAAATATTATAAAATCCAACTAACTTTCACCAATGTTGCATATGATAGTGTTATGGTATTGAAGCATAAAAAAATTACACTTCCAATGAAAGAATGATTAAAATTAGCGATGTGAAGTTCTAAAATTATAGTCCCATTTCATAATAGTAAATTTTACTCTTCATTTAATTCACCCAGCATTTCTTTTGAATACAATCGGCTGTACTGGTCGCCATTTACTGTTTGAAACTTAACAGCTTTAGGCACACGGTCAGGGAAGTAAGATTTGTGCCCATCTTTAAATTCCAAATATTTGCGCCCGTTGCTTGGGTCGGTCTTTGCATAGTTGTCTTTAATGAAGGTGCGTGTACGACGAACCAAGAACAGTTTCATCAGTTCCTGCCAGTCCTCCTGACATTCACTGCGCTCAAACGCCCTGATGCTTCGAATAAAATCCTCATGCCTTTCCGCGAACTTGCGTTCTCCGCCAATCTCACGTATATAAGCCTCTGGGCGAATGCCTAAATCGGTGTCATCGTCTATAAACAGACGTAACTGGCTGCTCAAATCCTTAAATTGCTTGTTATACGGGGTTGCTGTTAGCAATAACACCTTGCAGTCTTGCTTTTGTATAAGGTCTCTGATGTTGCGATAGCGTGTTCCCTGACTGTTGCGCAGATTATGACTTTCATCTACAATGATAAGTTTGTAATATCGTGCATTATCCACATCTATGGGTTTTGCCATGGACATGATATCTGCTTTCAGGTCATATTGCTTACGATATTTTGCCCACATATCCTGCAGGTTGGCCGGGCAGATAATCAGGGTGTTGCTGCCGAATGTGTTTTCATACATCTTTGCAATGGCGCAGGCGGTAATGGTCTTACCCAGTCCTACAACATCGCCAATCATTGCACCGCCACGTTTCTCGTTGTTCAAATGGCGGGCAGCAATTTTGACTGCTGTTTGTTGGAACTCGAAGAGACTGTTCCTGAATTCTGCGGGAATCGTAAATTCCTTGATGCCCGAACGTGCTTCTTCGCTAAGATGATAGGCTGTTTTCAGATAAATATAATAAGGCGGGATGTCTCTTTCGCCAGCCCAACTGTTGTCTATAATGTCTATCAGTTCTTTGGTAATGTCCAGACAGAACTTGTCTTCCCATCGGTCATCAAACCATCGGGACAGTTTCTCCGCACTGTCACTGTCACCAAACTCTGCATTCAGCTCACCTTGTTTTGTCAAACCTGAATAGGTGAGATTACTGCTGCCCATTATGGCTTGAATCTTATTGAAATTGTCATCAGGGCGATGTGCGAGATAGAGCTTTGCATGAAGTGGTTCACGCAGGTATAGTTTCACACAAACCTTCTCGTCTTTCATTTGTGCGGAAAGACGCCGCAGTGTAAACTCGTCTTGTTTTGTTGGCAAGCCTAACTGGAGCTGACGCTTGAAATCACGTGCTATTTCAAGTTTACAACGACTGACATAGTTGGCATCAGGCAGTGTCTGTTCTGTATAAAGTTGCCGTATAAGTTCTTCCGCAGGGCGATGCATGCCTATCAGTAAACGGCATTTCCTAAATACCCGTTTGTCGTTTTCATATACATAATCTCCTGTCAGACCGTCAACCTGTTCCACCACAAGGTTCCATCCCCGCAGATTGAAATAGCCAACACAGAAGTCTACACGTTTCACCCCCACATTGGTAATGATGCCTTGTAGTCCTTCTGTAAACTTCGTTTCTATGTTATCGTATATTCTTGCCATATTATATAAGTGATATACCTATTTTAGAAGATGCACTTTATGAATTGTAATAGATTATGGTTAGAATGATTTCTTTAGGAAATCTTAAGTATTGGTCGAAAGGTATAAACAGATAAAAGAAGATGCGGTCAGTAGGATAGGGTATTTTCTGGCCTCCACGTGTCGTTGATGCCGAACACTTCTTCCATCGTTATCTTTTGTGCCTCTTTCTTTGTCAGTCGGCGGGTCCATTCGGCGCGTTTGTCGGTCTTGGCACCCTCGCCGCGGTTGTTGTACTCCATGTAGCGGGCGGTCTGCTGGCGTTCTTTCTGCCAGTGGTGCCATCCCTCGGGGCGTATGTGGCTCCCCATCTCACAGTTCATGAAGACGGTGTGGCCGTAGTCGCGCCACGGGCGTCCGAGGTATACCTTGTCTATACCCTCGTCAGCCGTAAGGCGGCAGTTGTTGAACACGTAGCCGTAGGGGCGGTCCTGCGGTGTCGATGCCGCCGTTATGTATGAGTTGGCGCGGCTGCGTATCTCGCAGTTTTCAAACCATGCTGTGGAGGGACCGAAGATGAAGTCGGTGGTGCCCTCTATGTAGCAGTTCTTGAAAAGCAGGCGTGTACCCGCAATACCGGTGTATACGGTATCCTGATGTCCGAGCAGGCGGCAGTTGATGAATACGAGGCGGTCACCTTCGGTATGCAGTGCCACGGCCTGTCCGAGCCGGGCCGAGTTGTTTTCGATGGTTATGTTTTTGAAAGTTATGCTGCTGCCCTCCACCTTCACCGTATACGTGCGGAAAGTGCCTATGCCCTTTCCTGTAAGTGGATTGACGATGTTGGCATGGTCATCGTATGTGATGACGGTTGCGTCGCGGTCTTCTCCCAATATCTCGATGTTGGTGAGCCACTGAGGGATGATGAGCTTTTCCTTGTACGTGCCTTTCTTTACGTATATCACCTTGTGATATTCCATAAATGCCCGGCACACCTCCACCGCCTCGGCTATGGTTCGGAACTCGCCCGTACCGTCGCGTGCCACCACAATGGTGTCGGGATTGTCATACTTGTTGGCGGCAAATATGCCGGTGGCAAATGTCAGTATGATACTTAGCAGAATCAGTTTTTTTTTCATCTCTTTCTTTTTTTGTTTGTTTTATGGTTGCCGGCACATTCACTTGCCTGTGGCGACGAAAGCGTCACATTATCTGAGTCACCTTTTGGAGGTTGTTTACCTTCTTCAGACTTTCAATGATGGCCTTCACGTCTTCTTTGTCGTGTATTCTCACCTCGATGGTGCCTTTGAATATGCCTTCGTCGCTGCTCAGAACTATCTTGTGAATGTTGATGTTCATCTGCTCCGAGATTATACGTGTCACCTCGTTAAGCAGTCCGATGCGGTCAATGCCCTCTATCTGTATTGTCGCGTCGAAATACAGTTTGCGGTGCATGTCCCATTTGGCGTCAAGAATGTGGTTGCCGAAACTCGTTTTCAGTTTCGCCGCCACGGGACACGAACGTTTGTGTATTTCGATTTGCTTTTGGGTGTCTATGAATCCGAGTATGTCATCTCCCGGTATGGGATGGCAGCAGTGCATGAACTTGTATTGCCCTATGTTTTCATCGGTGATGAATATGGGCTTTTTGCGGTTGAATTTCTCCGGAACGACAAACAGTTTCGTCGTAGCAGACTCATTCTTGCTGTCCTTGTCCGACTTGATGAACGGCACATACTTGCGCCATCCCTTGCCTTTCTGCGATTTGGTCTTCTTGCCGCGAAGTTCGTTGATGTCGTTTTCGCCCAGCAGTATTGTCCTTTCGCCCAAAGCCTGAAGGAAGTTCTCGCGTTTCGGTATGTTGTGGAAAGCAGCCAGTTGGTCGGCAACGGCATTGGTGTACTGCACGTCGTTCTTTTCGAGGAAGGCGGTCAGCGTCTCTTCGCCCCGCTTCTGTGTTTCGCGTCCGTCGCGTCGCAGTATGGCTTCAATCTTGGCCTTGGCCTTTGCCGTGCTGGCAAAGTTTATCCATGCCGGCTGTACGTGCTGCGACTTCGATGTGAGAATTTCCACCTGGTCACCGCTTTGCAGCTTGTGGCTCAGCGGCACGAGCTTGTGGTTGACCTTGGCACCTATGCAATGGCTGCCGAGGAATGTGTGTATCGAGAAGGCGAAATCAAGAGCCGTACATCCGGCCGGCATCGTCTTTATCTCGCCTTTCGGCGTGAACACGAATATCTCCGAGGCAAACAGGTTGAGCTTGATGGCATCGAGGAAGTCCATGGCGTTTGGCTGCGGGTCGTCGAGTATCTCCTTTATGGTGTGCAGCCATTCGTTAAGTTCGCCGTCGTCCTCGCTCATCTCGATGTTTCCGTCCTCCTTGTACTTCCAATGGGCGGCGAAGCCTTGTTCGGCAACCTCGTCCATCTTGTCCGACCTTATCTGCACCTCTATCCATCGTCCCTGCTTCGACATCAGCGTTACGTGCAGAGCCTGATAGCCGTTGGCCTTGGGGTGGTTTATCCAGTCGCGCAGGCGGTCCGGATGCGACTGGTATATCTTGCTTATGGCGACATAAATCTTGAAACACTCGTTTATTTCGTCCTCACGGTTCTGTGGCGTAAAGATGATGCGTACGGCCAGTATGTCGTAAATCTCTTCGAAAGCGACGTGCTTGGTCTGCATCTTGTGCCAAATGGAGTAGGGGCTTTTCACCCTTTCCTTTATCACATACTTGATGCCCATTTCCTTCATGGCCTCTTCTATCGGTGCCGTAAACTGGTCGAAGAGGGTGTGGCGTGAGGCCTGCGTGGATGCCAGCTTATTCTGTATCGAGGCATACTCCTCCGGGTGTTCATAGCAGAAGCTCAGGTTCTCGAGCTCGGTCTTTATCTTGTTCAGTCCGAGTCGGTTGGCCAAAGGTGCATAGATGTACAGTGTCTCGCCGGCAATCTTGTACTGCTTGTTGGCCGGCTGGCTTTGCAGTGTGCGCATGTTGTGCAGGCGGTCGCATATCTTTATGAGAATCACGCGTATGTCATCGCTCATCGTCAGCAGCAGCTTCTTGAAGTTTTCAGCCTGTGCCGATGCCTGGTCGCCGAAGATGCCGCCGCTGATTTTTGTCAGTCCGTCGACAATCTGTGCCACCTTCGCGCCGAAGATGTTCTCTATGTCTTCGGTGGTGTAGTCGGTGTCTTCCACCACGTCGTGCAGCAGTGCCGCACAGATGCTTGTAGAGCCGAGTCCCACTTCTTCGCATGCTATCTGTGCCACAGCGATGGGGTGCAATATGTATGGTTCGCCCGAAAGCCGCCGCACTCCCTTGTGGGCCTGACGGGCAAAATTGAAAGCCTTGGTTATGACATCCACCTTCTTGCGGTGGCGTGATGCCATATAGGTGTCCAACAGATGTTTGAACGCATCGTCAATCATTTTTGCGTCTTCGGCTTCTCTCTTTATCTGGTCGTCATTCATGGGGCCTGTCCTCCTGTGAGTTGTTGTTTATATAATATATAATAAGGTGTAAGTGCAGATTGATTAGAGGCACAATCCCCTGCGGTCTCCCCTTAATATCAGGGGGGAGGGCAGGGGATTTTTGGTATGTCTTTTATCTTACTCTGAGTTTCTTTCCGGCACGGATATTACTGTTTTTCAGTCCGTTCAGCTTTTTCAGCTTGGCCACGGTGGTGCCGTTGCGCTTGGCTATTTCTGACAGCGTCTGTCCGCTCTTGATGGTGACTGTCCTGCCTCCTGATGACCTGTGGCTTCGCGACGACCTCCGGCTTCTCGATGTTGTCCGGCTCGTGGTCACGGGTGTATTGTCGTTGACAGCCACCACGCTGCGGTTGGGCAGCAGCTCATCGGCCCTGTATTTGTATATCTCCTCTTCGTTGTCTATGAATTTGCCTATCTCCGTCTGCGGCAGTCTTACACTTGCCTCGATGGCAGTGGTGCCCGGAATTATGTCGCGCCGGTATGATGGGTTGAGGGCGCGCAACTGTTCTATGTCGATGTTGCACACTTGGGCTATCTGCTCCAGATGTACGTTGCGTTTCACGATGATGGTGTCTGTCTGTGCCGGCAGACGGGTGGTCATGGGGCAGATGTTGTGCTCGCAGTAATAGTTCATTATGTAGTTGGCGGCAATGAAGGCCGGAACATATCCGCGTGTCTCTTTCGGCAGATAGGGATATATCTGCCAATAATCGCGCTCGCCGTTGGCTCTGTGAATGGCCTTGTTTATCTGCGCCGGTCCGCAGTTGTATGCCGCTATCACCAGATTCCAGTCGCCGAAAATCTTGTACAGGTCGCTAAGATAGTGGGCGGCGGCATACGATGACTTGACCGGGTCGCAACGCTCGTCGATGAGTGAGTTCACTTTCAGGTCGTATTGTTTTCCGGTGGTCAGCATAAACTGCCACAGACCGGTAGCTCCCACGCGCGACACGGCTTTGGGGTTGAGTGCCGACTCTATTATCGGCAGATATTTCAGCTCCAGCGGCAGATTGTAGGCTTCGAGCGCCTCCTCGAATATGGGCATGTAGAAATTTGATGCTCCGAGCATGTAGCTCACTGAGTGGCGCAGGCGTCCGCTGTAACGGTCGATAAACTTCTGCACCACGTCGTTGTAGGGCATCTCTATCACCGTAGGCATGTGTTTCAGTCGTTCTATGTACACCTCCTTTTCAAAAACAGGGTTTTCGTCTTTCATCTGGCAGTCGTTGTCCTCGTCAAGATAAGTCTTCGACATGTATAGGTTCATGAGACTGTCAAGAGCATAGTTCATGGCTTCAGGAAAAGCCACAACCTCGCTAATACCCTTATCGTCAGTCACTGTTATCTCGTCAACAGCAATGGTGTCATTTTGTGCCGATATCGTGCCGCTTCCGCAAAAGCACATCGTTATGGCAAACAATATTGTTTTCTTATTCATTATGTATATATTCGGTATCTGTATTCTGTATTTTTTTAGTCTAAAAGGTAAGGCTGCACTGCAGTCCCAAAGCGGCCGAACCGTCAAGCAGACTGCCCGTTTTGCTGCCGCCAATGACTGCCGGCTCGACCTTCAGGCTGAGGTCTTTGGAAATGTCAAACTCCGACAACTCTGCGTCGACATACGCGTCTATCACCGAGAGGGCGTACACTCCCACAAGACAGAAGAAGCTCATGTCGCGCCACCGGCGGTATCTGTCTTTGCGGCTTTTGAAGAGTTTCTTGTACCGTTCTTCGTTCGAACTGTCTATCTGTTTTCCCAAATGCAGGAACTTGTTGTAGCTCTGCGTCGTGGGGTCATCGTCCATGATGTCGAGATAGGCCTGTGAGTAGTCCTTGTACATCATGTTGTTCCAGTTCATGGCATAGAGACAGCCCATCATTCCGCCGTAGAATATGGGCAGTTTCCAGTATTTCCGGTTGTATATCTGTCCGGCACCCGGCAACACCATGGCCAGCCACAACGCACGTTGCGGACTGGGAGACCATGTGGCCCAGTCGCGTTTGGTCTTCACCGCCGACAGTGTGTCGTCATCGGTTATGCCGTTTCTTTTTTTCATTGCCTTGGCCTTGTTTCCGGCCGCAAGTTCCGCTTCGGCCATCATAGCCTCAAGGCTGTCGGCCGATATGGTATCCTGTATCTCTACAAGCGTTGTGTCGGCCACATTCTGTGCCGGAGCGGCGATATGTATTGCCGCCAGCAGCAATCCGATGGCCGACATGCGTAGTGCGTATGTTGTTGCGTATCGTTTCAAAACATCCGGTTATTTGTTGCCCACACTGTCAAGAGCGTTCATTATGCGCTCCAGCTCCTCCTCGTTGGCAAAGGGTATGCTGATTTTGCCTTTCCCCTTTGATGAGCATGTCATCTGTACTTTGGTCTTGAAGAAATCCGACAGGCGTTCGCGCAGCACGGTAAACTCTTCCGGCAGTTGCGCGTTGGCGGCAATCTTCTTTTTGGCCGTAACGACGTCCTCGCCGTTTTTCAGCATGTTGACCATTTCCTCTACCTTGCGCACCGAATAACCGTTCTTCTGTATTTCCCTGAACAGCTTTATCTGTGTGCTCGGACTGTCAATGGACAACAGCGCGCGGGCATGCCCCATGTCTATCTCGTGGTTTTTCAGTGCCATCTGCACCTGCGCCGGCAGTTTCAGCAGCCGCATGTAGTTGGTCACGGCCGTGCGGCTCTTGCCCACGCGTTCCGATATCTTTTCCTGAGTCATGCCGGTGGTCTCCGACAGATGTTCGTATGCCAGGGCAATCTCGATGGCGTTGAGGTCTTCGCGCTGTATATTCTCGACGAGGGCCATCTCCATCACGTTCTCGTCTTCTACGGTGCGTATATATGCCGGCATAGATGTCAGCCCGGCTATTTGCGAGGCTCTCCAGCGGCGCTCGCCGGCAATTATCTGATACCGGCCGTCGGCCGTCTGGCGCAGTGTGACGGGCTGTATTATGCCTATCTCGCGTATGCTTGCGGCCAGTTCCTGCAGCGCCTCTTCGTCAAATTCGCGCCGCGGCTGGTTTGGGTTCGGCTCTATGCGGTCGATGGCTATCTCGTTAAGATTCGACGAGCCTTGTGTCTGCACCTCGCCGGTGTCTATCAGTGCGTCGAGTCCGCGTCCGTTGCCCAAGTCATCGAGTCCGCGTCCCAATACGCTTTTGTTGTATTTCTTGTGTACTGCCATTTAATTCTTGCTTATTATTTCCTTGGCCAGTGCCAGATGGTTTTTACTGCCTGTAGAGTCGGCATCGTAGAGAATGACGGGCAGGCCGTGGCTCGGGCTTTCGCTCAGTTTCACATTACGCTGTATTACGGTCTTGAACACCAGTTCCTGGAAGTGACGTTTCACCTCGTCGTAAATCTGGTTGGCCAGACGCAGGCGCGAGTCGTACATCGTGAGCAGGAATCCCTCTATCTCAAGCCTTGGGTTCAGCTTGCTTTTTATAATCTTGATTGTGTTGAGCAGCTTGCTGATGCCTTCGAGGGCGAAATATTCGCATTGCACGGGTATTATCACCGAGTCGGCCGCTGTCAGCGAGTTGACGGTTATCAGACCGAGCGACGGGCTGCAGTCAATCAGAATGTAGTCGTATTCGTTGCGTATCGGCTCAAGCATCTTTTTGAGCACTCTCTCCCGGTCGTTGAGGTTGAGCATCTCTATCTCTGCGCCTACAAGGTCGATATGGCTCGGGATGATGTCCAGACCGTCGATGTCGGTGGTGTAGATGGCGTCTCTTACGTCGGCTCGGTCGATGATGCACTCATACAGAGAGCAGTCCACAATCTTGATGTCAACCCCGAGGCCGCTTGACGCGTTGGCCTGTGGGTCGGCGTCCACCACCAGCACGTTTTTCTCGAGTGTGGCGAGTGATGCCGCCAGATTGATGGTCGTTGTGGTTTTGCCCACTCCTCCTTTTTGGTTTGCTAATGCGATGATTTTTCCCATTTTCAATTTTCCCAAGGTTTAAATCGGTGTTCCCGATGTGTGAAGTCCGGTTTTCTGTCGGCACACATGGTGTGTTTTGTAGCAGTGAACCGCCTGACTTCGCGGTATTTTGCCGCAAAGATACTAAATTTATGCGAGAAAATATTATTTATAACTCTTTTTTTATATTCTGATTTTTACCATATTGAAGTTAAAAAGGAGACATTTTTCATTCAAAAGTATCATTAAATGGAAACTTATTGCTAATTTTGCAGCAGAAAAACAAGAAAGAAGGGTGATTACAGAATAAAGGTCGTGTTATTTGGATGAAGCTTTGGAATTCGTTCGTTCCTTACCTATAAAGGTGCAGGAGAAGATTGTCTATAACTATAAGAAAATAGAGGCCGGATTGATGAACAAGGAACTTTTCAAGAAGTTGGATAACTCTGAAATATGGGAGTTCAGGACGCTCTATAATGGCAATTGCTATAGGTTATTTTCCTTTTGGGACACTAAGACAAAGACCTTTATCATTGCAACTCATGGCATTGTGAAAAAAAGCCAGAAGACTCCTCTAAAGGAGATTATGAAGGCAGAAAATATTAGAGAAGAGTATTTCCAAAACAAGTGATTATGGCAAAGATGAATATGACATCACTCGATGTATTGACCGATGAAGTGTTTGGCAAGAAAGGAACTCCCAAACGTAACGCAATGGAGAAACAGCTAAAAGAGGAGGTGAACGCCTATTTCGTTGGCGAGACAATCCGTAAGATGCGTCAGGCTCAAAACCTGACCCAAGAAGAACTGGGTGAGCGCGTGGGTGTGCAGAAAGCTCAAATATCACGCTTGGAGAAAGGGAAGAGTGTAATCACTCTGCCGACAATGAGTCGCATATTTCAAGCTCTTGGTGTTGCTACCGCCACGCTTGACTTGGGCATTGGCGGCAAGGTGGCTTTATGGTAAAGCCTTTGTGTTCTACTTACTACCATTGCGTGATTGTACCATTTTGCATTAATATATCTCTCGAAATGTCGGATGAATAGGAAATTTAAGCTGCGATTTTGAGATTTATTATAAGCGGAATGTAAAAAATGTGATGTTTACGGGCTTTTTATGCTACAAAAATCGTACCTTTGCACGCACAATGCCCGTCTGCATGATGGCAAATGGGATTGCTGGTGACTTGTACTCAATAATAAACAACTAAATTAATAGGAGGAAGTAAGAAACAGAAATAAAAACAAAGAGAAACGCCCCGGATGCTGACGGCACAGTGTGCCGGCACTCCATAGATTGTTTTAGAAATAGCCGCGCGGAGATGTACGGTATGATTATAAACAACTTAAAGATGCGTTTCCATTCGTAGACTTGTAATAAAATCATGATATTGAGCTTTTGGGCTCTTGTTCTCACTCATTAGAATACCGCCAATATTCACATCCGGGAACAAGCGACTGGAGGTTCACGCTGTATATGGCGTGAACCATTCTTTGCTTGTTGGATGTAAGGTCACTTGGCGGTAACCATAATGAGTAACGGGCATAAGAATGGTTGCGCCTTTTTTATATTAAATCAAAAATAATAATGAATAATAAATTTAGTTTGTCAAATTATAATTGCCGCGGTGTTTTAGTGATGTCGCTGCTGGTGTTTTGCGTCGTATTTGCCGATGCGCAGGTTATGTGGAATCTGAAGGGAGGAGTGCTTTCCCGCAAGGTTAAGGACTGGGATTATTTTAACGAATATGGTACCGGGGAGAAGACAAAGCACATAGAGTGGCAGGCCGGACTTGAATTGGAAATACCTTTAAGTCGTAAATTGAACATAGAGACTGGGGTAAGATACGCCAATCGCTTTGTGGCTTATCTTGATGATGACAGCCCATACGGTGATCTTAGAGCAGAAAACAAGCACCATATCGAACTGCCTGTCCGTCTGGCTTACAAGCATGATTTTGGTCACAATCTCTCTCTACATGCCGGTGCCGGTCCGTATGCATCGTACATGATTGAGGCTATCGGAGCCGACAATAGCTTTCAGGTCGGATTGGAACCTGCTGTAACGTTGTATTGGCATAATCTGAATCTTGGCGTATCATACAATGTACCGTGTTTTTATAAAGGTTATACAAACGAGAATCGCAATGCCGTGATGGTTACACTCGGTATAAGATTCAAGTCGAAGGTGTGGAGTTATATTGGTGACGGAATTATTGCAGCGGGCGAAGTGGCATCGGCGTTCAATGAAGGTATGAACGGTGGCAGTGGCAACAGCAATTCGTATCTGTCAGGTGGCGATGATTCTGATTATTCCTCATCGGAAACTTCTTCTGGTTCCAATCTGTTAACCCAGTATCGTAATTGGGAGCAAAGAGCCAAGGCAAACTATAATTCTTTGGTGAATAATGGTGTCAGAGTAAAGAAGAAAGGTAAGGAGGTGGGCGGCTTTTCCGGTCAGAGTCTTAATGGCGGAAATTATACTGTTCAAAAAAGAATGTTGAGGGAAGCACAAAACAATATGAAGAATATCAGGGCAAAGGCAGCCAAGCAGGGCATAACTATTCATAAATCAGAGTATGAGGATAAGGTGGTTAGGTATTGATTTTCTGAACAATCTTTACTTTAACGTATGTTAAACGGTACCCTGACCACGATTCCCGCACTACGACGCGAAATAAATGGGGAGCGCTGACAGTCAGAGAGTTACACGAATGTTAATTTGTCAACATAGCAGAGAGACCCTCCTCTTGCTCCGGTTAGGCCGTAGTTGCATCACGGTTAGGCCGTAACCGCAACGCAATTACGCCGTAAACGGAGTGTAAGGAGGGCCTAAAGGCAACCCAAGTATGCCAAAACGGTGTGTCGGCAAGGCAAAAAAGGCCTTGCCGACGTTCTATTTCGAGAAAAAAGAAATGTTAAATTTTAAGAATTATCAGGACAAAACAAAAGATAAACCAGACAAATTTCATTTTATTTTCATTCTTGTCCAAACCCACCGTGGCAGCATTTGCCAGAAGAACACCAAGATGCGGTATGGCAGGTTGATGGTGACTACGGCCTTGCGGCGTTCGAGCGCGTCGATGATGTCGGCGGCCACTTTGCCGGCGTCGAGTTGCATGGGGAAATCACTTCCTTCTATCAGTGGTGTTCTGACGAATCCGGGACGTATGTCGGTGATGTGTATGTTGCGTATGCCCTTTATGCTTGTCAGTTGGCAGAGGCTTTCGAGGTAATGGCTTGTGAAGCGTTTGGATGCAGAGTAGGCCGGTGCGGCTCCGAGCCCCTTGGTCCGTGCGATGGAGCTGATGACGGCGATGTGTCCGTCGGTCTCACCGTGTTGCTCGAAATACCGGAAGGCTTCGCCCACAAGTCTCGCCATGCCGAGACAGTTGGTCTCGACTGTGGCCAGCTCCTTGCCAGCTTCAAGGTCGACGTTCTTGTACCCTATGCCCGAACTGTGGAAATACATGTCCAGCCGTCCCAATTTGCCGATGAGTCTGTGCAGACCGTCGGTGGCCTGTGCCGACGTAACGTCGATCACTTCGCAGGCGGCTATGCCCTCATTTTCCGACATCATCTTTGCCATGATGTGTTCACGCCTTCCGGCCACGCCAACTCTCCAGCCACGCTTTGCCAGAAGTATCGCCACCTCGTAGCCTATTCCGGAGGTGGCTCCCATGACAATGGCCGTTTTATGCCTGACGGTTGTCTGTTTCATCATTGTCATTCGTAAATCGTTGCCACAATGCGGCGTGTCCCGCCGTAATCACGAAACTCGCAGAGATAGATGCCCTGCCATGTGCCGAGATTAAGGCGGCCGTCGGTTATAGGGATGGTGACGCTCACCCCGAACAGCGAACTCTTGGCGTGGGCGGGCATGTCGTCGGAGCCTTCGAGCGTGTGGGCATAGTAAGGCTCGTTTTCGCGCACGAGACGGTTCATAATCTTCTCCATGTCTGAACGCACGTCAGGATCGGCGTTTTCGTTGATGCTGAGGGCGCAAGAGGTGTGCTTTACGAACAGGTTGAGAAGTCCTGCCCGGGGAAGGGGGCGCGGCAGGTTGGCCAGTATCTCCTGTGTCACGAGGTGGCATCCCCTGCGTTTGGCTGACAGTGAAAATTCTTTTTGCTGTATCATAATTATGTTTTCGTTAGACCCTGAAAGGTAAACCGAGTGCAAAAATACACTATTCCTTTTAGAATTTATCATATTTAAAACAAAAATCAAAACTTAAACGTGAGCGTGATGTTGACTGCTTTAAATAAAACTGATAATCCCTGATGTGATTCAAATCAGCCATCGTGTTTTTTCCGTATTCCACTTTTTTGTTGTATATTTGCATCTTTAAATAATTATGAAAGAACCGCTGTTATTCAGAACGGTAAAAAAACATGAAGAAGTTATGGAACAGAAAAGACCGTTGATATTGATATCGAACGATGACGGCTATCACTCCAAGGGACTGAAGAGCCTGATAGATATGGTCAGTCCGTTGGCCGACCTGCTCGTGTGCGCCCCCGAATCTGGCCGCAGCGGGTTTTCGTGCGCCTTTTCGGCAGCCGAACCGCTCAGGCTCAAGCTGCGCCGCCGGTGGGAGGGCGTGGAGATATGGTCGTGCAGCGGCACGCCGGTGGACTGTGTAAAGATAGCCCTCGACCAGTTGTGCGCCGACCGCAGGCCCGACATGGTGATAGGCGGCATCAATCATGGTGACAATGCGTCGGTGAACAGTCACTATTCCGGCACGATGGGAGTGACGATGGAAGGCTGCATGAAGTACATACCCTCGGTGGCTTTCTCGCTCTGCGACCACAGTGACGATGCTGATTTTGAGCCACTTGCCGGTATTGTGCGCTCCATAACCGAACGCGTGCTTGCCGAAGGGTTGCCGAAGGGCGTATGTCTCAATGTCAATTTTCCGCTTTTGAAGGACTTTCGTGGTGTGCGAATATGCCGTATGGCTCGTGGCACATGGGGCAAGGAGGTGGTGAAGTGCCGCCATCCGCGCGGATACGACTATTATTGGATGACGGGTGAGTATACCAACGATGAGCCGGAGGCCGAGGATACTGACAACTGGGCGCTCACTCATGGCTATGTGGCCATCACGCCGACGCAGATAGATGTGACGGATTACGGCATGATGGAGCGGATGAAGGCGGAATGGACGTTCTGACCGATGATGACCTTCTGACATTGGAGTCTTTCCGAAAACAGAGGCTTTTTCTGATATAATGTTTTTCTGATAATAAAAAAGTAGGGGATGAGATATTATCTTATAGCCGGTGAGGCAAGCGGCGACCTTCATGCGTCGCGGCTTATGAACGCTCTGAAGCGGTATGACGGCATGGCCGAGTTCCGTTTTATCGGCGGCGACCTGATGGCTGCCGAGGGTGGGACAATGGTCAGGCATTACAGCGAGTTGGCCTATATGGGCTTTGTGCCTGTGCTGCTGCATCTGCCAACCATACTGAGTAACATGCGCCGCTGCAAGCGGGACATAGAGCAGTGGAAGCCCGATGTGGTGATACTTATCGACTATCCCGGATTCAACCTCAGCATCGCCAGGCACGTTAAGGCCCGTACCGGCATCCCCGTATTCTATTATATCTCGCCCAAGATTTGGGCGTGGAAGGAGTACCGTATCAAGAACATAAAGCGTGATGTCGACGAGCTGTTCTCGATATTGCCGTTCGAGGTGCCTTTCTTCGAGCAGAAGCACGGTTATCCGATACATTATGTGGGTAACCCGACGGCCGACGAGGTGGGGGAGTTCCTGCGTACCAATCCGCCGTCGGTGGTGTCGTCAAAGCCAGTGATAGCTCTTCTTGCCGGCTCACGCCGTCAGGAGATAAAGGACAATCTGCCGGCCATGATTGAGGCCGCGCGTGATTTTATGGCTGACTATCGGGTGGTGCTGGCCGGTGCCCCGTCGGTTCCTGCCGATTATTATGAACGTTTTGTCGCCGGAACGGGTGTGGAGATTGTATATAACAGCACTTACAAGTTGCTGGCGGAGGCCACGGCAGCTCTCGTCACCAGTGGCACGGCAACGCTTGAGACGGCGCTGTTCGGTGTGCCGCAGGTGGTGTGTTATGAGACTCCGGTACCGCGGCTAATCGCTTTTCTGCGGAAGCATCTGCTCAAGGTACGCTATATATCGCTTGTCAATCTCATTGCCGACCGTGAGGTGGTGACGGAACTTGTGGCCGACACGTTTTCGGTGGACAACATACGCCGTGAGTTACGTCGGATATTGCCCGGAGAACAGGCCCGTGAAGATATGTTGGGTGGTTATGCTGAGGTGCGCCGGAGGCTCGGCAAGGAGAATGCTCCAGACAATGCAGCCCGGATTATGACCGGTATTCTCGGCAATATCAGGCCCGCAGGAGTAAAAAAATAGACGAAAGTTTGGTGCATAGCGTAAAGTTTTGTATATTTGCTGCATAAAAATAGAGACATATAAAAATGGAAAACTTTACAAATCGACTTAACCGTTTCTGCCAACCGGCCATGAAGCTCGATTGGTGGTTGTCGTGGATGGGCATATTTATCGGATGTACCATCATGGCGGCAGGGTTCGTGTTCTTCATCAACCCTTATAACATAGTGCCCGGTGGCGTTTATGGTGCAAGTATCGTGTTGCACAATCTTTTCCCGTCAGTACAGGTGGGAACATTCGGATATATGTTTGACATCCCGTTGCTGATACTCTCGGCCCTCCTGCTCGGAGCCAAGCTCGGTGCACGCACTACGGTGGCCGCGCTCACCACTCCGCTCATCATGAACGTGATGTCTGTGGCGATATATCCCACGCGCGAGGCCCTTCACCGGCTCGACCCGACGCAACTGTTGGGTGGTTGCATGGATATGACGGACCATCTGATGCTTACAAGTCTTGTCGGTGCGACGCTGATAGGTATCGGTCAGGGTGTCGTGGTGCGTAATCAGGCCACTACGGGTGGCAGCGACATCGTGGCAATGATAATACAGAAATACTTCCATATACGCTTTTCCACGGCCATATTGTTGGTTGACGCAGCTGTAGTGGCGTTTGGTCTGGTGGTGATAGGCTTCGGTATAGGCAGTGCCGACGATGTTTCGTCACCCTCATGGCTTCTGTCGTTCTATTCTCTCATTGCCATATTCGTGTCGTCGCGTGTGCTGGCGTACATGCTCAATGGCGCCAAGGATGACAAGCTGCTGTTTGTCATCAGCGACAAGAAGATGATAGACCTGCATCGTTTCATTCTCAAAGACCTTGACCGTTCGGCCACGCTCATAAAGAGCAGCGGACTGTATACCGGCGCCGAGAAGGAGATGCTTTTCCTCGTGGTGAGCCACAAGGAGGTGACTGCCGTCAAGCACAAGATAAAGGAGGTTGACCCGAGGGCTTTTGTTGTGGTCACCGACGCTTACGACACATTCGGTGAGGGGTGGAAGCAGTTGCCGTCGGTGGATGAGGTGCAACCCGAGTGATTGACATAAAGACATAAAAAACATAAGGCTTCACATATACTTAATAAGAAAAAGTATAGGTGCAGCCTTATGTCTTTATGTCTAAAAGCAATATGTCTTTATGTCAGATTTACATGAGTGTCAGGGTGTAGAGATATACCACTGCCGCTGGTATGGCGAGTAGGGAAGAGTCGAAGCGGTCGAGCATGCCACCGTGTCCCGGCAGGATGTTTCCGCTGTCCTTTACGCCGAGAGTGCGCTTCAAAAGACTTTCCACGAGGTCGCCCCATGTGCCGAAAACCACGACAACGAGTCCGAGACCGACCCATTCATACACGTTGAGGGCGAGGTCGTTGATGCCATAGGTCTCGGTAAGGTGCCAAATGAGTACTGATGCTCCGGTAACGAAGACAGCACCGCCGATGGAACCCTCCCAACTCTTTCCGGGACTGATGCGCGGAAAGAGTTTGTTGCGGCCGAGTAGCGAACCGCAGCAGTATGCCCCGGTATCGTTTATCCACAAGAATACGAATACGCTGAGTGGCATGAGCCATGTGTAGGCCACACCTTCGGGGGTGGCCCGGAAAGCCAGCACGCTGATAAGTGAGAAGGGCAGGGCGATGTACATCTGGGTCATCATGGTGTATGCCCAGTTGTTTATGGGGTCCTTGCTCTTGGCGTACAACTCGGCTATGAGCAGATAAATGATGGTGATGAGGTATGGGATGAACACCGTCGGGGGAGTGATGTTGCCACAGAATCCGGTCATGGCGAAAAAGAGATACACACCGGCCACCGTACATATGAAGCGGTTGATGTCTGTTCCTTCGCGCATGTTGACAAGTCCGGCAAACTCCCATACGGTAAGTCCCGTGACAAGGGCAAACAGCAATGTCATTGCCATAGGCTTGATGAAGCATACAACGATGGCTGCTACAAAGAACACACCGGTTATGGCACGTATTATGAAATTTTTCATACGAATGTATTTTTATTAGTCTTTCTGAAAAGTGACTTGCTCACTCTGCCGTTGTGTTGCCGCTTGGGTGTGTCTGCCTGTCTTGACCGTTGCCTTCAGCTTTGGCGGCAGCCTCGCGTTCCAACTCCTTTGCACGCCGTTCGGCCATTGCTTCGGCTTCGGCTCTCTGCTGCGCCTCGAGCAGTTCTTCGGCGCGGCTTGCCCACGGACGCTTGCCGAATATGCGTTCCACGTCTTCGGCGAAGATTACTTCACGGCTCACCAACAGGTCGGCCAGTTGGGCATGACCCTCTTTGTGCTCCGTCAGTATGCTCTTGGCTCTCTCATACTGTTCGTTAATCATCTTC
The DNA here is from genome assembly GCF_900549175.1 of uncultured Prevotella sp. Taxonomy (GTDB): domain Bacteria; phylum Bacteroidota; class Bacteroidia; order Bacteroidales; family Bacteroidaceae; genus Prevotella. Next base: position 36,467 of record NZ_URNN01000007.1, read on the forward strand.
AACACCTCGTCATCCATTATCTTTGCCGTGGTTTCCGAGTAAGGACGCTGGAAATTGTATTCGTTGTTGTTATAGTAACAGATGTTGGGCAACTTGTCACTCATGCCGGCATATGCAATCATACCGTAGGCGCTCTTGGTGACGCGCTCAAGGTCGTTCATGGCACCGGTGGATATTCTGCCGATGAACAGTTCTTCGGCGGCACGCCCTCCGAGGGTTGCGCACATCTCGTCAAGCATTTCCTCTTTGGTCGTTATGGCGCGTTCTTCGGGCATGTACCATGCTGCACCCAAGGCACGTCCGCGCGGAACGATGCTCACCTTTACCAGCGGGTTGGCGTGCTCCGTAAACCATGATATGGTGGCGTGTCCGGCTTCGTGTATGGCTATGGCCCGTTTCTCGGCAGATGTCATTATCTTCGTCTTCTTCTCCAAACCGCCTATTATACGGTCTACGGCATCAAGAAAGTCCTGTCTTCCTACGGTCTTGCTGTCGTGGCGGGCGGCGATGAGTGCCGCTTCGTTACATACGTTGGCGATGTCGGCACCGGAGAATCCCGGAGTCTGGCGTGCCAGGTAGTCAATGTCGAGTGTCTCGTCGGTCTTCAGTGGTTTCAGATGCACGCGGAAGATGTCCTTGCGCTCATTGAGGTCGGGCAAGTCGACGTGTATCTGGCGGTCGAATCGTCCGGCGCGCAGCAGGGCGGAGTCGAGCATGTCGGCACGGTTGGTGGCAGCAAGGATGATGACACCGCTGTTGGTGCCGAATCCGTCCATTTCGGTCAGCAGGGCATTCAGCGTGTTTTCGCGCTCGTCGTTTCCTCCCATTGCGGGATTTTTGCCACGTGCGCGTC
>NZ_URNN01000008.1 GCF_900549175.1 uncultured Prevotella sp.
GGCACTGTCATAACCTCTGTACTCGAGTTTATGAAGTCCGTCCATCAAGATTGGATAGGCATTACGCATGCCTATATATCCAACAATTCCGCACATATTTTATATATAAGTTATAAAGAGGGTATATCAAAATGAAAAGAAAGAGACTTGCAGGGAAAGTTATTGTATTTATCCGTTCGTAACATATTGATATTCAACGGTTATTTTGTGGACAAATACAAAAATATGTCCCTACCATGTAGCCATTTATCCTTGCTTATTCATGCTCTGGTTTTAACATAAACAGATTAACAGTTTGATTAAACTCTGAGACATAATCAACAAAGCGAGGATTATCTTTTCTTAAAATCATGGCAGCATAATTCTCTACATCTTCTAAATCGCGAATTTTTGCAACCATATATAATCCTCATTATCATTGGCATAAGCAAACCATGATTCAAATAAACGGCTTCTCATTGCTTGCATTCTGTCACATGTTTCACAAATATAAAGTAAAGCAACAGAGTTAATCTCAAAAAAATTATCAATTATAGCAATTATAGTATCTCTAACCTTTAAATCCCGTGGAGACCTTTGCTTGTTGACATTATTTATATTAAACATATATGCCTCACCATGTTCCAACAAATCATCAAAGTCAAAACTGACAGCAATATCCACACCATAATCTGTAAAAAAGTAATAGACATTAGGAAAAACAGGCATAGTCACTTCATAAGGTGAAGTGGCATTGATTTTTTCAGAGACAGTGGCTCCATATTACCACACATTAACAAACTTTGGTTCTTCACCAGTACGTGCAACAAAATCTTGACGGAGTAATTGTTCCAACTCTGCCATACGCTGTTGCTTTCTTGCTTTAGCGGCCATAAAACGCGTCATTGCCGCCTCTCGCTTTTCCTCAAATTCCTTATTATTAATGTCCATAAACATTCCTTCAAATATTATATTTGTCCCAAAGATAAATATTATTTTCCTTCCAACCAAAATTTTGACGAAAAAAAATGCAAGCGTCTGTTAGCACTCAAATTTGGTAACTGTCATACATAATCTTTGGATTTTGGTTCTCAGCAAAGCTTCTCACTCAACCATCTCCAGCAGTTCCAACGGAACTTCGGTCTTGGCACAGCCAAGAAAGTCGATGCCGAGCACTATGCTTGTCTTGCCGTTAGGTTCGCGGAGCACGTTGCCTTCAAGTCCCTTCAGGCGGCCACCCTTTACGCGTACCCGTGCCCCTAAGCGCAGACGGCGCGGGTCTATGGTGACAGGCATTTCAGCATCACCCACCATACGTTTAAGATTCAGCATCTGATTCTCCGGGATGTAAGCAAAAGGACAGACACCATATTCATTGTGCCGTCCGGCAGGGTCTTTCATGAAACTTCTGATGAAATCGGCCTCCTCCTTTATCTTCTTACGCACTGTCTCCGTGCAACGTATGAACAAAAAGGTAGGAATAAGTATTCTGTCCACTTTCTTCCGCCGGCCGTTCCGCCATACGTGCAGTTCCGTTTGTGACGGTACGTAGGTGTCGAAATCCAGCGGCATCTGGCTGCCTACAAAAAACTTGTCATACAGTTTCTTGCAACAAGCTTTCTCCGTATTGTGCATAACAATGGCTATATACCATCGTTTAGGCTCCCAATCACCCGTAATATTTTTGTCTGAAAACACGCCTGCGGCGGCGGCAAGCGACATTTCGCTTGTCGGAGAAAAATGGTTTAACGTCTCTGCATTTTCCATTATACTCAACGTTCCTATATATCCATGACATAAAAAGTCATAAATATATACACCCTTCGAATGGGTGCGTAATACGGCTGCAAAGATACTACATTATTTTTATTTTTTTGTTGTTTTTCTATAAAAACATCTGATTTGTGAAAAAGAATCCACTCTGCATACCGGTATTTCATACAGACAACACAAGTCAAGATAAAGCAACGAAATTGTTACACGGCCTACGTAACATCGTTATCCGGGCCACGTAACACTGTTACTTGAGCCTTGTAACACTGTTACTTGAGCCACGTAACAGTGTTACAAGGCTCAAGTAACAAGACAACGCCTGCCCGAGCCTCAGAAAATCTGATGCTCAAGCAGGCGTTTTTCTGCCAGTTGCTCGTATTTGGTGCCGGGGCGGCCGTAATTGGCGTACGGATAAATGCTTATTCCGCCGCGGGGCGTGAAGATGCCTGTCACCTCTATATATTTAGGATTCATCAGCCGTACAAGGTCTTTCATTATGGTGTTTACACAGTCTTCATGAAAGTCACCGTGGTTGCGGAAACTGAACAGATAGAGCTTCAGGCTCTTGCTCTCCACCATACGCTCACCGGGCAGATACATTATCTTTATCTCGGCAAAATCGGGTTGTCCCGTTATGGGGCACAGCGATGTGAACTCAGGACAGTTGAACTGCACCCAATAGTCATTCTCGGGATGTTTGTTTTGGAATGTCTCGAGCACCTCCGGTGCATAGTCCATCGAATATTTGGTCGTGGACCCGAGGGCCTGCAAACCCTCTTCTTTTCTTGTTTCAATCATTGTATTTTTATATTTTTTTTGAAAGGATGTGTCAAAATGGCTACATGGTGCTTGGTAGGGACATATTCTTGTATTTGTCCGTCAAACAATTATTGAATATCAATATGTTACGGACGGACAAATACAAGAATATGTCCCTACAATGTGCTTCCCTTGCATTTTGACACACCCTACCTAAAACTGAACACATTATAGTCTATGTTCCTGTCATACGCGTCTTCGCCCTCATAGCGTTTGGTGAAGCGGACAACACGGATGGTTATCGGCAGGATAATTATTTCGTAAAGCGTCTTGAGCACCACTTGGGATATTATCAGCGACGGCAGCTCGGTCACGGGCAACACGCCGAGAAAGGCCAGCGGGAAGAAGAGAAGCGAATCGGCTGTTTCGCCGAACACCGTACTGAGAATGGCACGCACAGAGAAGTTGCGGCCTGCCGACGCCACCTTCATGCGGCTCATCACGTAGGCATTGATGAACGACCCTACGAGAAAAGCCGCAAACGAGGCGGCGGCAATGCGCGGGGCAAGTCCGAAAACAGCGTGAAAACCCTCATCGCCGTTCCAGTACGGTGCTCCGGGAATGGCATCGGCCACAGCTCCGAAGAGCACGAAAAGGAAGTTCATGGCAAATCCCGTCCATATCAGCATCCGTGCACGGCCATAGCCCCACACTTCGCAGACGCAATCGTTGATGATATAAGACACAGGAAATACCAACAAGCCGCCGGTGATGTTCACCGGCCCCAATGCTATTTGCTTGGTTTCAAGCACATTTGCCGTAATCAGGCAGACACAGAACAGTATGCCAAATAGCATGAACAGCACACTGACCTGACGGTTGTCATGTTTCATAATTCTTGTTTTGTTAAAGGAGGTTAGTCAAGCACTCCATTGTCATTGCGCCCTGCCGAAGCCACCTATGCAAAAACAATCATCGCCATAAAGACGTGGCCACGCGCAGAAAGCGGCTGCAAAGTTACACAAATTTATCGGGATACGCACATAAATACATATCTTTTGTTTGGCCATGTCAGCCTTTTGGCGTATATTTGCAGGAGATACAATGTTCTTGACAAATGAGAAACAATACTATAGAACAGATAAGGAGCATGGCCGCCAAAACGTTGCCCGCCGGTTCACGAGCCATCCTTTATGGTTCGCAAGCACGTGGAGATGCGCATACAGGTTCCGACTGGGACATTTTGATACTGCTGGACAAAGAACGTCTGGAACAGACTGACTATGACAATGTGAGCTACCCGTTTGTACTGTTGGGATGCGACATCGGAGAAGAAATCAACCCCATCATGTACACTACAAAAGAATGGGAGAAATACCGCATCACACCATTCTATGAAAATGTAAGAAACGACGGAATAAATCTGATATAATATAAATCACAAGAAGAAGTATGAACGTAGAAGACCGCCAAATACTGACAAACCTATAAATTGCTAAAGCACACCGTTTTCTCAACCAAGCAGAAGAAATGTGCGCAATAGGACATTGGGATATGGTAGCCAACAGATTTTATTATGCCTGCTTTCATGCCGTACAAGGCTTGTTCATTGCCAAAGAAATCTCTGGCCACACACATTCCGGATGCATCACCCAATTCAGCCTACACTTCATAAAGACTGGGCTTATAGAGAAAACGCAAGGCAGTTTTTTAGCCAGAATGATGCAATTACGGCAAAAAGCAGATTACAACTGCGCTTACGAAATAACAGAAGATGAAGTCAGGGATATTGTCAATCAATCACACAAGTTTGTGAAAATGATAGAAGATGTGATTTTTGCAAAACTATAACAAACAAATATACAATCCACTACAAACAAATCATGAACAGAATAAGGAAATATATGTCGGCAGCGGCAATATTAGTAGCGTGCTGGCCGATGGCAGCCGACTCCACCGTAAGCAAGGATGACATCATCAACCTTACGCAATATATGGCGGCCGTGCGCATCAACGGAAAGACGTTCCCAGTCATGTGGAAAGCCCCGTTCCTGCTCGACATAACGCCGGCCCTGCACAAGGGAGACAACACGATAGAGATAGACGTGACCAACCTGTGGCCCAACCGAATGATAGGAGACGAACGTGAGCCTGATGATATAGAATGGTCAGAGCCGTTCCATTATTCATACGCACCGGGAAATCCCGTGGCCGGACGCTTCATGAAGTCCATACCCGACTGGCTGCGCAACGGAACGCCGCGTCCGTCGAAGAGTCGCAAGACTGTAGGCTGCTTCAAGTCATCAGTTAAGGCGTCCATCATCAGACAATAACAAAAACCGGGTTCATGCGAAAGTGCATGAACCCGGTTTTGGTTATAGACATATACAACGCCGGACGTGGTCTTCAGCCTCAACACGCTCTTCGCCGTGCCACCGTGCAGCTGTATCATTCAGAATATCGGAAGAGCCTTATTGGGCAACGACCTTCACGGTCTTACCGCCAAGACGCTTCACGTAAACGTCTCCAGCTTTCACACTGTTAGCCTTTACTCCGCCAAGAGTGAAATACTCAGCGTGAGCATTATCGTCTGCCGCCTCAACTGAGCCGATGGCAGAAGCTGTAGACTTCTTTATTGAAACAGTCAGCGCATCAACGTCTACAGCAATGTCATATTTACCTGCCTCATCAATAGTCCATTTGTTATCATCTCCGCCGAACACCATTTTTCCATCATCGGCAATGTCGCGGACAAAGAATGTCTGGTCAAAACCGGTATGGTTGTTTATAGCGAATTTCAGTTCACCTGCGTTCAAATCAACAGTAGCCGTAAACTTGAATGGATTGGCATCATCCTGCGTCATGGCTATACCATCAGAAATAGACCATCCACCAGGTGTTGCCCCACCGACAATCCAAATACCAGTATATTTGATGTTTTTTTCCTGATACGCCGCTTTTGTAACGGTTATTATCTCATTTTCCACATCACACACTATATCATAGTTTGCAGATTCCTTAACCTTAAACTTATTATCAGCACCATTGTTTACACAGAGCTTGTACTCAACACCAGACTCCATTGCAATATCATTGCTCTCCGGGCAGAGCTCTCCACCCCATCCGGCATAAGTAAGGAACTTGAAGCCGTCGCCTTCATTACTGATATACACCGTAGCCTTATACCGACCCGTATTCCCCGCATCAGACAATACGATACTATTGTCTATCGAATAACCACACCAAACGGAGCCGCCCACAATCATCAGACGAGAAACGTCTATAGCAGCATTTGCCGTCAACACACTTGCTGCAAACACTGCGCAGCAAAAAATTTTTCTTGTAAAACTCTTTAATTCCATACTGTTCTTTTTTAAGTTAATATAAAAAGTATAATTGTTCCTTTCTATCTCACTGCCACCTTCTGTACGTATGTCTGTCCACCTGTGATATCCGCAGACACAACATATACACCTGGAACAAGACATCCACCAAGCTCGATACGGTTACCTGACTGTCCTGACATGGCTACCAAATTGCCCGACAGTGAAACTAAGCGCGCGTTTCTAAGTATCTCAGTAGAACCAATGATCACAGATCCACCATTTGTCTTTACACAAAACGTACCATCCATGTTCTCTACCGATACAATACCCGTTGTGCTGTTCGGGTCTCTCTTTGCACCACTTACACCATTAAGGAAATCACCTTTTATTGTTCCATTCCAAAGGTCAACGGAAATCTTATAATCGCCCTGCTTGTCATCCGGAACACACCATTTTGTGTCATCGCCGTTCTCAACAAAACGCTCTGCCTCGGTTATCGACTGTCCCGACACTGTAGGATGAAGGCTGTACGGTCCCCAGTCAAGTTGTTCGAGAATCTTGAACAGATTAGGTTCCACATTCTCAGTGCGTTTCTTCAACTCCGTACGGCAGATGTAAAGGTATGGATTGTCTATGTCCTGCGTAAAAGCTACAGCGTCCTGCGTATTCCAACCTGACTCTGCGGCTCCGCCAACAATATATATGCTATAAGGTGCGCGGAACGGTGCTGCCGTCATGTTTAATGACAACAGATTTATGTCTATACGGTAATAGTCGGAAGACACCTCCACATAGAAGCCCTCCGCACCGGCATCGGAAGTCTTTACGAGTGGTGAGCCATCCTGAACATCCGGACATTCCCATTGCGGAACGTAATATGATGTGCCATCACCAGCCGTTGCCGTCGTCATCAGACGCAACGTACCTTTATTCAGCCTGCCTTTGTAGCTGAACATACCGTTTGTGCCATCCGTAAGCTTCAGAATACCACCCGGTACAGCCGAGCCCTCCATCCATAGTTCTTCTGGTATCGTCTGTGGAACACCCTTCTCAACCTTCATCTTCAGAGCTTTTAGATCTACGGTAATCTTATAGTCACCCTCTGCGGTGGGAACAAACTTGTTATCGTTGTCATAAGCGTCCTGTCCGTCTTCGTAATAGCGAAGGTCGTAGGTCATACCTGTCTCCACTTTCTGATTTGCGGCAGTTGCCACAAATCCCGGCCAATACCAGTTTGTATTAGAAATAAATTTAAACTCATCTTTCTTCAGATGTCCTTCCCAAACGAACACACCCTCTTTGCCACTTACAGACAACATGCCTACGGCTTTTGAAAGATCCCATCCGGCAGGTGTGGCACCGCCAATCATATAAACTTTGGAAATGTCCTGGCCATTGGCAGTAACGAATGACAGTAATATGGCAAATGTCAATAATATCTTTCTCATATCCCTATCGTTGTTTTCTGTTTATTGCATTACTTTACAAATTCCGCCGTGCGTGTCGCAGCGTTGAACTTATATTGACACACGTAGACACCCGAAGAGAGGTCATCCGTCGGATGTGACACCTGTGCTACATTACTGTATGTCTTGCCGGAAATTCTGTTTCCGGACATACTGTATACATCAAGAGAAACGCGCGGCTGCATTTCACTGAACGACACGCGCAGCTCATTGGCTGCGCGGTCGAACATGAATTTATCAGTTACAGAAGATTCTACTGCTGAAATGGCAGAAGCACCGCCTTCCACCTCTACGGTCAGTGTACTGTTGCATGCTGTCTTCGGCACACGTATTACAGTTGTCTTCGTAGCTGCGTCGTAGCTCCAGGTGCCTTCTTCCGAACCTTCATTGTATGTCGTTCCATTCACTTTCACAGATGAAGGTTTGCCGGAATATAGCATCTCTATCGTGTAGCTGCGGCTCTCGGGCATTCCGGGGAATGAGCCCTCTGCAGGATAGACGGTCACTGTACTTGCATTGCCGCTTACGGTCTGTGTCATGCGTGTAAATGCGTATTTGTCACCACGGTATCCCTCGGTGTCGTTCTCGTCCTCGTAGAGTTTAGCCTCACCGTCAGCACCCGGAATAACCTTCAGTACAAGGTTCTCCGGACGTGTCTTGAGATTCTTCACCTTTGGATAGTTGGGAATAATGACACCAGCTCTATAATAATAAGGTATGTCACTTGCGCCAAAAGTACGGTTATGAGTTCCTCCACTGAGACGCTCACCGGAGCATGCCTCAAACCATTCGCCCTCGGGCAGCCACACCTTCAGTCCGACCTTGCCGTTGGTGGCTGGCTTGGTAATCGGATATACGAGAATGTCGTCGCCAAACATATATTCACCTTCGTATGTATATGCCTCCTCTGCATCAGGATTATCATAATATAGCGGACGGCAGATGCCTATACCCTCATCGTATGCCTTACGTCCCATTGTATATATATAAGGTATGAGAGAGTAGCGCAGGTTTACGGCCTCGCGCATCGTTGGGAAGTTGGAGAATTTCCATATACGGCGTTCTATGCGCGAGTCGCTGGTGGCATGAGTGCGGAAGATAGGTGTGAACACACCGAACTGAATCCAACGGAGTACAAGCTCAGGGTCGTTCACGATATTCTCACTCGTGAAGGCATGTCCGCCGAGGTCATGTCCCCACCAGCAATAGCCGACATTTGACGCTGTTGCCGTAAAGTAAGGCTCGAATGCCAGTGTAGGATAATTGATGAGCGCATCGCCAGAGAAACCGATTTGGTAGCGGTGGTTGCCCAGTCCGCCCCAACGGTGGAAGATGAAAGCGCGGCGGTCGGGATGGTTAAGACGCATGTCCTCGTAGAAAACATGGTTGCACCAGAACGTATTGCTCAGTTCAGGAACATACTTACTTGTCAGTTCCTGCTGCCAGTCGAGCCACCAGAAGTCACAGCCTATGTTCTCATGAGGGCGCAGAATGTTCGTGAACAGCGACTTATAGAACTTGCCGTTGTCCAACCTCCACGGAATGTTTCCGTTTCCATCTGGAGTCACCTCCCCTTCCAGTCCTGCCTTAAATGCAGCATAATTGTCCTCGTCAGAGTCAACGCCATACGCAGGATGAAGGTTAAGCGTGGCTTTCAGTCCGTCCTCCTCATGCAAAGCCTTGAGGAAACCTGCGGGATCAGGGAACTGCTTCTTGTTCCAGCTCCATCCCGTCCAGTCCTGTCCGTGCCAGTCGGTATCAATGACCATAACATCGCATGTAAGATCGTTGTCACGCATTTCTTTGGCAAGGTCACGGAATTCCTGCGCAGAATAATCCTGATACTTGCTGTACCAATAGCCTAAAGCCCACAGTGGCGGCATGGGTATCTTGCCGGAAATGAGCGTGAAGTCTTTCAATGCCTTCTTATAGTCATGGCCGTAGCCCATGAAATACCAGTCCATTCCTTCCGGGTCTTCACGCTGTCCGAGCCAGTCAATACCGGTCTCCGAATTGGGCACAAGCAACATCGACTTGCTGCCGTCGCCACGGCGTGCGGCATCCGAGTCATCAATGACAGCCCAACCGGAACGCGATATGATGCCGTCGTCCATCTCACTGCGCTTGTTGTCGCCATTGGCTCCGTCGAGTGTACGGGCCGTTCCTTTCAGATTGAGTGCGTCCTTCTTCCACGGATACCATGTCACGGTGCGTCCGTCCATCTGAAACGTTATTTTAAGGTTCTGCGAGCTGGCAGGGTTGAATGTTCCGGGGAACGAGCCCTTGCGGTATTGCAGTTTCAGCTTGTCAGTTGTTATATACAAAAAGGTTTCATCTTCGGTCTTCGTGTAGTGAGGCACAGGCAGGCGGCGGTTGACAACCGCAAATGTTTTATTGTCCTCAAACTTCTTGTCGCTGCCGCTACGCCACTCTATACGTATCATTTCGGGCGTAAGAACCGTAAAGCGCATGTCACCGGAAATGACAATGGCTGCCTGGTCGGCAACAGGATTGGAACAAGGTTCCGTTCCTGCTGCCAACACTACAACTACTGAGCTAATGAATAATGTAATAAAAGATAATATCTTATTCATTACATGTATCTCTTTTATATTATAGATATCGTATTAATTATTTCAGATTCTTCAGACCTTTCACATCGGCAACATTCTTCACCTCCATGATGCTTATGGCATATCCACCGCCGGGCGCAGCTTTCAGCTTCAGCACGCTCTTTGCCGTGACGATGCCCTTTGAAATTGTGTAGGCCTGAGGATTGTCGCGATAGTGTGCATCCTTGGCATCGGCATATACTGTTGCAATATATTTCTTGCCTTTATCAAGGAAATCGAGCTTAAGCACAGAGGCGTGGCCGTTCTCACCGGCCGTACAGCCAACAAACCAGTTGCCTGTGCCCTTGGCCTTGCGCGCAGCCGTAACATACTGTCCTGGCTCTGCCTCAAGATAGCGGCTGTCATCCCAGTCTACAGCCACATCTTTTATGAACTGGAAGGCATCCATGAAACGCTCATAGTTCTCCGGAGTATCGGCTGCCATCTGCAACGGACTGTACATCGTGACATAAAGAGCCAGCTGGCGTGCCAGTGTGGAGTTGACATGATTCTTGTTGTTCGGATTCATCTTCTCCATGTCCATCTCAAAGATACCCGGAGTATAGTCCATCGGACCGCCCTGCAAGCGGGTGAACGGAAGCACTGTTGTATGGAACGGCTTGTTGCCATTGGTCGCCTCATACTCCGTTCCGCGTGCAGCCTCGTTGCCTATAAGATTGGGATATGTGCGGCATAGTCCTGTCGGGCGAACGGCCTCATGCGCATTGACCATGATATGATGCTTGGCAGCTTCCTTCACGGCATAGAGGTAGTGATTGTTCATCCACTGACCATAATGATGCTCACCACGGGGAATGATGTTACCCACATATCCGCTCTTCACCGAATTATACCCATACTTATTCATAAGGTCGTAGGCAGCCTCCATGTGGCGCTCGTAGTTGCGGACCGAAGCCGACGTCTCATGATGCATCATAAGGCGCACGCCCTTGGAATGGGCATAGTCATTGAGCATTTTGATGTCGAAGTCGGGATAAGGGGTGACGAAATCGAACACATAGTCCTTGGAGTGGCCGAACCAGTCTTCCCATCCGACGTTCCAGCCCTCAACAAGCACCTGATCGAAACCATGCTTGGCAGCAAAATCGATATATTTCTTCACATTTTCGTTGTTGGCGCCATGACGTCCGTGAGGCTTCACCCTCGTATAATCCGTCTCGTCAAGCATAACAGACGGCAGGTCGTTGGTATATGACCACTGCTGGCAGCCGTTGATCATCTCCCACCATACGCCTACGTACTTGACGGGCTTAATCCATGACGTATCCTCATACTTACACGGGTCGTTAAGGTTAAGTATGAGATTGGACGAGAGCATGTCGCGCGCATCATCACTGATGATGACAGTACGCCACGGAGTCTTGCAGGGAGTCTGCATGTGTGCCATGTTGCCCTGAGCATCGGGCGTAAGCTGCGATGTGAAGATAAAGTTCTTGTCGTCAAGATCGAGATGCATGCACGAATAATCCACCAATGCCGCCTCATGTATGTTGACGTAAATGCCATCGGATGTCTTCATCTGAAGCGAGGTCTGTACGCCTGTAGGCGAGAATGAGGTCTGCGACACATTGCCGCAAATGGCGTCCTTCATCAGTCCGCGGATTTCCGACAGCTTCGACTCCGTATAGTCATATTCCTGCGTGTCGTAGTCGCCGGCAATCCACCACGCGGTGTTGTCGCCCGTCATGGCAAACTGCGTGTGCTCGGCCTTCACCACGAAGTAAGGCAGATATTGCTGCTGCGGGAATTCGTAGCGGAAGCCCACGCCGTCGTCATAGACACGGAAGCGGAGGTTCATGTAACGCCCATTCGACGGTTTTTCCATCTCAACGAAAAGCTCATTGTAGTGGTTGCGTATGTCCTTGGTCTCTCCCCACACCGGCTGCCATGTCTCGTCAAATGTCGATGTCATGGTGTTGTTGATGCGGAACGAGTCCATCAGCGAGTTCTCCTCGTTGAGTTCTATTCCGAGCGTGCTCGGCCTGACAACAGCTTTTTTCTTATAGTCTATTTTGTATGTCGGCACGCCATTCTCGTTCAAGGAGAAATTCAGTACGATATTTCCATCTGGCGAAGTGACGGTCTGTGCAGATGCAACCATTGCCATAAAAGCACAGAATGTGGTTACTATTTGTTTATTCAGTTTCATTATGTATATTCCATTTTAAGATAAGCTAAAGAATGTAAGGAGAAGATACACTCACCGTGACAGTTCGGAAAGCTAAAGAACATTTATTCTCTATCTTCTCCTATTCTTCCTTTACCAAACTAATACCTAATTTTTATTTACTCAATCTCACGATTTTACAGCCATGTGCAGGTATATTGACAGACAGCGATGTCGCCTTGCCCTCATCAATATGTTCCCACAAATCGCGTACGTTCCACTCACCGATGATACCAAGAGTACTGAAGTCTACCGACCGTGTGGAAGTAACCGCATCACGGTTGAACAGTCCTATCACGTAATCACCGTTGGACATTTCCCCATACCATATCTCGTTGTTCTTGTCAATCAGATTGTCGGTAACGGGCTTGCCCACAAAACCGTCCTTGTTGAGTTCAAGCATCTCGGAATTGGTATAGAACTTTAGGTTGTCGGCTATGGTTGATGGCTGGTCGGACACTGTTACCGGACCGCCTGCCATCAGTTGGAGAGAAACCACGGTCTGACGCTCATAATCCGTGTCAAACGTGTTGAGGCGTATAAAGTCACCATCAAGGATAACCTTGTTGCGGCCAGCAATATGAGACCAATATGTGAAGCCGTCGAACATATTGTTACAATTGGGCCATGTGGTGTACGACTGTCCCTTGTTGGCCGACGAGCAGTGACTCCATCCGCCGTTTCCTGTATCGGCAACTATACGTACCATGTTGCCGTATTGAGCCTCAACCTCAGCATCGTTATACATATGCGGCATTACGAGCGATGTGAACACTCCATATTTTTTCGCAGCTGTGGCGATATAGTACATGGCGAGGGCATAGTCCTTGCGGCCATATCCATGACCGACGATACCCATACCGCGGTCCTTGCCGTCTTCATACCATGAGAGGAAGTCCATACGGATGAACTTCACGCCCATCTCGCTGTAATGCTTGAAGAATCCGTCGATATACTCCTGTGCACCTGGATGACTTGCCACAACCCAGTGGAACCATGTGTCGTTATTGTTGGGATACCATACATCCTTGTCGGTCTCCTTATTATAATAGAGGTCAGCAAATGTATAGTCTGTACCTTCTATCGTTGTTTCTCCCGGTCCGTGTATCCACAGAGGGTTGTCATAGACACCAAGCTGGAGCCCCTTAGCCGCGCACTTTGCCACAAGGTCTTTAAGCGCAACAGAGCCGTAGTGAGTCATATAGCCGGTCTCGTCATTGGCGAGCATAGGGATAAAGCCGTCGGTACATACCATATTGTAGCCGTATGGCTTCAGGTCGGTAGAAACCCAGTCGATAATATTGTCCCACTGTGCAGAGGTGAGATCCATATCATTGTTGCTCACGCCTTTAGCCTGCTCCATCATACAATACTCATAGACACTCCAGTATAGAGGTGCCTTGACATTATCATGTACACCCTCTACAGCCGGTATATCCGACAGATTGTATGTAGGTGGATAAATCATATCTATATCATCGTTGCAAGAACCCAGCATTGCTACTGAGGCTATTGCCATTGTCAATATTGCCTTATTTTTCATCTTTAATATCTAATTTTTAACATTATATTATTTCAGTTCTTTATCACGGATATCGTCCAATGCTCAAGATCAAACGTTATTGTGTAGTTGCCAGCTTCAATAATTTTCCACTGGTCGTCAGGACTTGTAGTAAACACAAAGTCGGAAGCGGCAACACCGGCAGACGAGATTTCCACTCCGGCTTTAGACGGACGAAGGAACGGACAAGAGAATGTACCGTCTTTTACAAGACATGCTTTCATATTGCCCTCTTTAAGGTTGCCAGTCCAAGTAAAGACATACGGATTATTGGCATCTTTTGTGAACTCGCTTGCATTGTCCATGCTCCATCCGTTGGGTGTGGCATCGCCAATCATAAACAACGTCTCGGTCTCGATAGGCTCGTTAGCATCGCCAGGCTCATCACCGCCTCCTGCTTCGCCAAGATACTCGGCGTTAACAGTTCCGTGCTCAAGGTCGAAAGTGAGGCGGTAGTTTCCTGCATCCTCAACAACCCATTTGTCATCCGGTGAATCTGTGAATACTATATTCGTACTTTCAACTCCGCTCTTGCTTATCTTGCAGCCGTTTGAGGTTGGACGTATAAAAGGTACGCCCCAGTCACCTGTAGCGACACAAGCTTTCAGTTCGCCGGTTTTCAGTTCGCCCTCATACTCAAAGATGTATTTCGACTTTTTCTCTATCTGTGTAGGCGCGTCGATGTTCCATCCACAAGGAGCAGCCTCACCTACGAGATACAGGACATCAGTTTCTATCGGATCAAACACTATCGGCTCCTGTTCCTTATCTCCGAGATACTCTGTACTCATTGTCCAGTTGCGCAGGTCGAAAGTCAGTTTATACTTTCCAGCTTCCGTCACCTTCCATTTATTGTCCGGGTCTCCTGCCCACATAGCAAACTTGGCGTCGTTAATGGCGGTCTTTGAAATCTCCGTTCCGTTACTCTCGGGGCGGATAAAGCCCGCATCCCAACTGCCTGTGGTCAGACACAGTTTCATCTCGCCAGCATTGAGTCCACCTTCCCATGTAAACACCAACGGGTCTTCCTCTGAAGCAGTCAGAGGCGTGGGGGCATCGATGCTCCATCCGTTTGGAGTGGCATCACCAACCATGAACAGTGTAGAAGTCTTTATAGGCAAATTGCCCTCGTATATCACTAAGTCTTTCTCATCATCGCAACTCGTCATGCCAGCGGCAAGTACTAATCCAGCGATTGCGGAAAATATATGTTTCAGTTTCATATTCTTTTAGATTTTATTATTTATTATATCCCGGATTCTGCACAAGATTGTGGTTTGAGTTCAGGATAGGACGCATTATCGGGAATATCTTTGTATGGTCGTCTGCATCAGGCTGTTTGTCCCACCATGTGCCGGTACAGAACTTGCCAAAGCGTATAAGGTCGATACGGCGGCGGCTTTCTGCGAAGAACTCACGACCCCATTCATCAAGCATCTCATTGATATTGAGAGTTGCGTTTCCCTCCGGGGCATACAGCACCTGTTGAAGTTCATTTGCAGGATAGTTTCTGCGACGGACACTATTGAGCAATTCTGCCGCTCCTTCCTTGTCGCCGGCACGCAGTTTGCATTCGGCAAGTGAGTAGATAATCTCCGGCAGGCGTATCTCGGTATAGTCGCTTTCCATCTGTCCTGGATCATCGTCGCTATAGAACGGATACTTTGCAAAATGCCATCCTGAGTTGTGGTCGCCGTCGCGTAGCGTACTGCTGCCGGCCGTGAGCCATCTGTCGGGAGCAAGTCCCTGGAACTTACCTACTGCATCACGAATGTAGAGTTCATAATCCACTTCCGGTGCCTTCACCCTCTTTGTATTGCCATTCTCATCCTTGTATTCCAGATAACCGTAGAAGAACATTCCCTCACGTTTGCTGTTACCGAGATTACGGTAGAGTTTCAAACGTTCGTCATTCGCATACTTGCGGAATTTCTGTATAGGCATACCGAGCTCGTAATTGTAAAGTGTGCCGTTGGGCGCATAGCTCGGTGATGCCGCGTATTTGGTGTTATGGTCTCCTGCCTTCGACTTTGAGTCGTTGAGATAATAACGGGCACGGGCCGGTGTTGTCCACCAGTATGTGTCACCCTGATATTGCCAATAGGTATAGCCTGCTGATGCGGGGAAGCCGAATATCACCTCATCGCAAGTCTCGTTGTTCCAGTCGAATGCCGCATCCCAACGGTCGGCAACTTTATACTGACCGTACTTGCCGTCAAGTATGTCCTGAGCCACCTGTGCGCACTCCGTATATTTCGGCTCACCTATATAAACCTCTGAATTAAGGTAAAGACGCACCAACAAAGATGCTGCGGCAGCCTTTGTCCACTGTCCCTGTACATTGGCGTTACTTCCAAGAACATCTTTCGATACAAGCAAAGGAATACATTCCTTAAGCTCACTCTCAATTAAGTCATAGATAACTTTAGGCTCTACCTGACTCTCTGTATTCAGTGATACGTCACTATAGCTCACGGCAAGTGGAACATTGCGGAATGCATCAAGCAAACGCAAGTAAAACCACGCACGCAGCACACGGCACTGTGAGAAAAGGTTATCAAACTCAGCCTGTGAGAAGCCGAAACGTTCGGCACTAAGCTTTGAAAGATCTTCGATAACATAATTACACTGCATGATACCCTGGAAGCATCCGTTCCATTCTGTCTGCGCATCGCCGCCGTCTTCAACGTCCCACTCATGGTAGTGCAGGCGGCGCCACTTGCCGCTGTCATCCCACCATCCGTCACGGGTTGGGGTTATCAATTGGTCGGCTGGAAGCTCATTGAGCACATGGCGGCTTTGGATGCTCCAGAACGCGTGCTCAAAAGGACGGAACGTAGCGCGTATAACATCCATCTTTGTGTTATAATAGTTTTGGGTTCCGACCTGGTCATAGAGAGTCTCGTCAAGGTCGGTGCAGCTTCCTAATGTCGCGCCTAAGAGAGCTGCCGATACTATATATTTGAATAGTTTCATTATCTTCTGTTTTTATTGTTTATAAAAAGACACTTGTCCTGTATCCTCTTTTATTTTCTTTATTTCCCTTATATCCTAATATATTAGAAGTCAACCTGCAAGCCAACGATGAACTGGCGTGTAGACGGGAAATAGGTGCGTGAGCCCTGACCGCCGGGGGTAAGTCCGTTAACTTGATATGTAGACGGATCAACACCGCTGAACTTGGTTATTGTGAAGACATTCTTCATTGTGCCGTACACACGCAGGCGATCGAGGAAACGCCAGTTCTTTGGATTAAAAGTGTATCCGAGTGTCACCATGTCAAGCTTCAGATAGTCACCGCTCTCCAAGAAGTAATCGCATACCACAGGATTGGCCTCTGCCGAAATGCTGAAGTTCTTGCCGTATGCCTTATCGAGCCTGTTTCCGGTGAAGTTGCGTGTTCCGTAATAGAAGTCGTGTATGTTGAATATGTCATAGCCGAAAGCTCCACGAAAGAACAGAGACAAGTCAAAATTGCGATAACGGAAGTTATGGCTTGACGACATGGTGAATTTGGGCATACCGTTGCCTACCACCTGACGGTCAGCGTCTGTTGCCTGTGAAGCACGGATGATATCCCCGTCCTTATCATATACAAGCCACTCGCCATCTGTAGTGTGTCCTGCATATTTCCACATATAGAAATTGCCAAGCGACTCACCCTTCTGTATGCGCTGCAGATTGTAGTAGGGATACGGATCTTCGGTACCGCATACATCATAATAATCTTGACCAACATACTGCGAGTTACTGAAGTCGACAAACTTATTGCTCATCGTTGAACCGACAAAACTGAAATCATACGAGAAATACTTGGTATTTACAGCATTGAAGTTCAAGTCGAACTCAAAACCAGTATTCTTCATCGTACCCACATTCACGAATGTCTCATCAAACAGGTATGGCGGAACTGATACTTTGTAGTTGCCGAGCAAATCCTGCTGACGGCGGCTGAAATAGTTCAACGAGCCATAGAAGCGGTTATTAAACATTGAGAAGTCGATACCGATATTCCAGTTCTTGCCTTTTTCCCACTTCAGATCAGGGTTGACGTTCTTAGACGGTCCCCACACCTGAAAATTCTTTCCGTTGTAGAAATAGTATCCGAAACCAGTCATGGTGTTGAGCGAAAGATAACTGCCGAAGTCCTGATTTCCGGTAACACCATAGTCTGCACGTATCTTAAGGTCGTTCAGCCATGAAAAACCTTTCATGAATTTTTCCTGTGAGATACGCCATCCTGCCGATACAGCGGGGAAATTACCCCACTTGTTGGCGGCGCCGAACTTTGAGGAACCTTCATGACGCAAAGAAGCTGTGAACAGATACTTTCCGTCGTAGTCATAGCTCACGCGTCCGAAAAACGCTATCAATTTGGCATCGTTTCTATAACTTCCCATGTCTATTTCACCCTCTTCCTTGGCATACTCTCCTGATCCAAGGTTATCTGAGCCGAGTCCGTCGTTGGGAAAATCCTTGTTATATGCGTTAAACCCTGAATAATGTGAATACTGGTATGAATATCCTGCCATACCTTTTATATTATGCAAGCCTATGCTGCCGCTATAGTTCGTAAGCCACTCCATCACATATTGCCTCTCGCTCGAATATGAACGGCTTGCCTCGCCCTCGCGTCCGCTGTTAATGGCAATAGTGCTCGTTGACGGGCGGAACCAAGAGTTGTCATTTGTGTACTGATGGTCGGCGAACATGAGTTGTGTGCTCAAATGGTGATTGCCGCCGTCCCCGCCTGCAAGAAGCGGAAGCAGGTTCAATTTCACCGTTCCGTCCCAGTCAAGCAGTTTAGTGTCTGCATGATCTTTTTCAAGTTTCTGGCGTTCTACTGGGTTAGAACCAACAACCTGTCCTTGAAAATTATAATACATGTTGGGATTCTCCGGATCCATCAGCGGTGTTGTGGGATTTGCCTCTATTGCATCCTTGAACACGCTCCAGTCTGCCTGGTCACGGTAGATTACGCGCGGGGCAATATTTGCTGTAATTGTAAAGAGACCGCCCTTGGTAGTGTGCATAAAAGAGGCACGCGCACCATATTCCTCACGTCCTGAACGCAGGTCGATACCCTTGGCATCGCGATAGTCGGCACTCACGCGGTAGTTGCTCTTATCGTTGCCGCCGCTAAGCGTGAGCGTGTGCTGCATGGTGGTGCCGGTACGGCTGACGGCATCAAGCCAGTCGACATTGCCGCCGAGGTCTACGCCATTGTCGCCCCATCCAAGACGCACATCGCGATAGTCCTGCGCACTCATCATATCAAGTTCCTTCTTTATGACATTCCATGAGTACATACCCGAATAAGATGTATGCACACGACCATCCTTGCTGCCTTTCTTTGTTGTAACTACTATCACACCGTTTGAGCCGCGAGTTCCGTAGATGGCAGAGGCCGCTCCATCCTTAAGCACGTCGAACGAAGCGATGTCATTGGGATTGATGTTGGTAAGATTGCCGCCCGGCACTCCGTCAATGACAATCAGCGGCCCAAGACCTGCCGAGCGCGACGAAACGCCACGAATCTGTATGCTGGCCTGATTGTTCGGGTCGCCGGCTCCAGTGTTGGTGATTGACACTCCCGGCACCTTTCCCTGAATCATCATAGACGGGTCGAGCGAACTTATTGTCAGGAAGTCTTTCTCACCTACGTGAGAGATAGCCGAGGTAAGTTCTTTCTTGTCCATCGTACCATAACCGATGACCACCACCTCGTTAAGCACATCCTGACGCTCCTTCAGGGTGACATTGATTGAATGGCGGCCGTTCACAGATTCCTTATGATTCTCATAGCCGATGTATGAAAACGTGAGCACCGACTTGGGATTGACTTCAACAGTATATTTACCATCAAAATCAGTGACAGTGCCGGTGCCGGCATTATCCACCCTCACACTGACTCCTATCAGCGGTTCACCGCCGGGGTCAGTCACACTACCGGTAACCTTGATTTGCTGGGCACGGGCGAACAGTCCGCCGGCAAGCAACAGCATCACAAACAAGGAAAGCCGATACACAGAATTCTTACTTTCAAATTGCTTCATGATTTTTAATTAATGATTAATTATTGTTATTTGGTTAGGTTCTTTTCGCCATAAAACAAATGTGTTCTGTTTCGGTTGTAAAGATATTGAAAATACGCGTACATGATGTCCGAAAGTACATATCAGGTACATTTATTAAATATGACAACCTTCATTATACCACTAATTATCAATGATTTAAATAGAAACATTAAAATATCCTTAAGTACATTATGTTTTTTTAATTATTTTAATTTATCTTTGTATCCAAAATAAAAATCTGACTTATGAAAACAATATTGTTCACCGCCATGCTATACATCGCATGCCTTACAGCCAGTGCAGACAACCAATATCTGTACAGACAGCTTGACAGTGCGATTAACAAGCGTGAGTTCTACACACAGGAGAAAGAAAACAGAATACAACAAATCAAGAAAAGCACCCAACTTATCACCGACCGGCAGACAAAGCTGAAGATATATAATGAAATATACAACGAATACCATTACTTCAGGTTTGACTCGGCAATGGCATACGTGAAGAAAGGACTCGAACTGGCCACCAGAGAAAACGACAGCTATTATTACAACCTGAACACTATCCATCAGGCAATACTGCTCGCCGCATGCGGACTGTATGGCGAGGCAAAGGAAAAACTCGACAGGCTGGACGAAGAACAGATGGACAACTCACTGAAATACGAATATAACATCACGCTATACTGGCTGTACACATACTGGAGCGACTACTGCAACGACAATGAATACAGAACCGTCTACTGGAAAAACAAACTGAAGTTTCTCCAACGTGCGATTCCATTCGCCAAGGATTCGCCCAACAACTACAACTATCTTATGGGAGAATATCATCTCTATGTAAACAATGACCACAAAAAAGCCGTGGCATATTATAATAAGGTGTTGGAGAACGAACCGACCAACTCACGCCTTTATTCCACTGCATGCTTTGCCGCCGCATGCTGCTACTCGTTTTTCAATGACCATAAGAAGCACGAAGAGTATATGCTTCGCACGGCCATCACCGACATGATGACACCGGTAAAGGAAAACATCTCGATACAGGAGCTGGCCATGATGATATTCAGATCGGGAAAGAACCTGAAACAGGCCGAGAAGTATATATGCATATCCATGGAGGACGCGAAGTTCTATAACAACAGGCTGAGGATTATAGACATATCAAACAAACTGCCGGCCATCGTGTCAGAATATAAGGATATGATAAACTCACAGAACACCAAACTGAAATATTCACTGACGGGAAGTATCATTCTCCTGATTGGACTGATAATATCATCTGTTCTTATCATCAGGCAGAACAAACTGCTGACCAAACGCCGTCATAAAATAGCGGAAACAAACAGACAGTTGACCGACCTCAACGGAAAACTGAAGGAAATGAACGGCCAGCTGGCCAAATCAAACGAAGAACTGATAGCAACCAACATCAAGCGCGAGGGACTGGCCAAGCTGTATATCGACCTATGCTCCAAATATATCGACAGACTGAGCAAATATCAGAAGATGGTGGTCAGAAAGATTAAGGCCAACCAGGTGAACGACCTTCTCAGCACCATGACATCGTCGAGGCTATCGGATGAAGACGCAGCAACATTCATGCACAACTTCGACAAGGCGTTCCTCGACCAATATCCGACATTCGTCACCGAGCTAAACAGTCTGCTGCTACCGGAACATGCCATCAAGCCCAAGCCCGGCCAGCTGACAACCGAACTGCGCATATTCGCTCTGATAAGACTGGGAGTGAAAGAGAGCAACGAAATAAGCAATCTGCTCTTTTACACTCCACGCACCATATATAATTACCGGTCAACCGTGAAAAGCAAAGCTATCTGCAAAGAGACATTTGAAAACGACGTAACAGAACTATGCAAAACGTCTGACTGACGTCAGGACATAATAAGAATCGTCTTCCGGTCTCAATGCCGACCGCCTTTCTATCCGACAAGCCCTTCGGCATACTGCTCCGCCCGCTTCCTCGCCGGCTTGCCTGTCTCCGTCATCGGAATGGCGGCAACGGGCAGATAATGCTTCGGTTGCCAGTAGCGGGGCAGCACGCGGCGGCATGCCTCACGCGCCATGTCCACATCATCCGACTGCATGAGCAACACCACTACCTCGCCGAACTTTGCGTCACGGCACCGCGTTATGACATAAGGGAACGGCAGATGCGGATTCAGTGCACGCTCAACCTCTTCTATCTGTATCTTCACCCCACCACTGCAAATAACATTGTCGCGGCGACCGAGGATGCGGAAACGCCGCCCATCGGGTGCTATCTCGGCACGGTCGTTGGTCTCCAACACGGCGGGACAGACTTCCGGAGCATCTATAACAAGACATCCGTCTGCGTTCAGACCGACCGTCACCATGTCGAACGGAGTGTACCACTCGCTGGCATCCGGTCCGCTGAGCCGGCGCAGGGCAATGTGCGACAGTGTTTCGGTCATGCCGTAAGTGCTCCATACGGCATTGGGAAACGTTCGGAGTTCCGCCGCCATGGCGTCGTCGATTGCTCCGCCGCCGATTATCAGATGGCGCACTTGCATCAGCCGCTCACGCTCTTCAGGCACCTGCAGAGTGTTGTAGACCTGCATGGGAACCATTGCGGCAAGAGAAAGTGAAGAATCAAGAATGGAGAATGAAGAATCAAGTGGGTGGCCAGAGGGTTCGACTGTGACGAGACGAAGCCCGCACGTCAGTGCCCTTACCACCATCATCTTGCCGGCAATATAGTCAAGCGGCATGCACAGCAAAGCCGTGTCGCCGGGCTTCAGTCCAAGGAAAGAACACGTGATGCAGGCCGAAGCCTCCATGCGGCGCTTCTCCACCCAAAGAGGTTTCGGCTCCCCGGTTGAACCGCTCGTATGCACAAGCACGCGGTCGGAACCGTTATGCCATTCGTTCAAGAACTCCTCTAAATCCATTACACATTACAAATACAAAGGACACAAAACCGTAAAGACCTTTATTCAACAGCGTACCACAGCTTCTCGCCTCTCACCTCAAGCGGCATCGGAATGTTGTCTGTGAACAGCAGTCCCGTGCCGAGACCTTGGGGAACGCGGATGTTGCGGCCATAGACATGGGCTGTCAGCTGGGCAATGGCGTTCAGTCCGACATTGCTTTCGAGCGCACTCGTTATCCATGTTCCGATGTCCTTGGCCCGTGCGGCGGCAATCCATTCTTCCGTTCCGCGCATACCTCCGTGCAGCGACGGCTTCAGAACAATGTATGCCGGCTTTATTATATTAAGGATGTGAGCCTTCATCTCCGGCTGGTTAACCCCGATAAGTTCCTCGTCAAGGGCTATCGGCAGCGGCGACTCACGGCACAGTTCGGCCATGTTGCCCCACTGGCGTGCCGCTATAGGCTGTTCGATGGAGTGCACGGCATACTGTGAGAGCAATTCCAACTTGTACAGAGCTTCATCAAAACGGAACGCTCCGTTGGCATCGAGGCGTATTGTCATCTCGCGATGGGAGAAGCGTTCGCGGATGCGGCGCAGCAGGTCAAGCTCGCTGTCGAAATCTATTGCACCAATCTTCAGCTTGATGCAATGGAAGCCCTGCTCTATCTTGGCCTCCATACGGCTGAGCATCTCGTCGTAACTGCCCATCCACACAAGCCCGTTGATAGGTATTCCCTCTTCTCCACGGCTGAATGGTGTGTCGAAGAACGCCGTCGTACCAGCCTCGAAATGGCGCAGTGCCGTCTCCAGACCGAAAAGCATCGACGGATAAGGCCGCATCATGGCATAGTCTATCACGCCTTCCTGCTCGAACTTGTCGCACAGCGCACTCAGCGTCTTGCCGTATTCCGGTATGTCATCGCAGCTCAACGACGGCAGCGGGGCACACTCCCCCACTCCGCTCCGCCCCGGCATCTCGGGCGAAGTAAGCTCTAAAAACCACGACTTGCGTGTGGTGTAAATGCCGCGCGACGTTCCCGCCGGCTGCTTGAAATGGAGCACACGCTCCGTAATATCTATCTTGTATTTCATGTTTTTTTCAAGTTATGAGGTATGAGTGATGAGAGCGTTTTTAGTTTAGAGTTCAGTGTTATGAGTGAAGAGGTATGATTTGCTTTGTTATATGAAAATGCAATTCCTATTTGGAACAACAAAATGTAATCATACCTCTTCACTCATAACACTGAACTCTAAACTAAAAACTTACGGCATCTTCGGATATTTCTTGAAGTCCGGCTTGCGCTTTTCGAGGAACGCGCGGCCACCCTCCTGAGCCTCATCAAGGAAATAATAGAGCATCGTGGCGTCGCCGGCCAGTTCCTGAATGCCCGCCTGTCCGTCGAGTTCGGCGTTAAGTCCGGCCTTTATCATACGCAGGGCCAGCGGGCTGCGCTCCATCATCGTCTCCGCCCACTCCACACACTCGTCTTCAAGACGGTCGAAAGGAACAACCTTGTTCACCATTCCCATGCGCTCCGCCTCCTCCGCACTGTACTGGCGGCAGAGGAACCAAATCTCGCGTGCCTTCTTCTGACCGACAATGCGGGCAAGATACGACGCACCGAAACCGGCATCGAACGAACCCACCTTCGGCCCTGTCTGCCCGAAGATGGCGTTGTCGCTGGCTATGGTGAGGTCGCAGACAAGATGAAGCACATGGCCGCCGCCGATGGCATAGCCGTTGACCATCGCTATCACGGGTTTGGGCAGACGGCGTATCTGCATCTGCACATCGAGCACGCTGAGCCGCGGCACACCGTCGCCGTCGATATATCCGCCGCGCCCCTTCACGTTCATGTCGCCGCCTGAGCAGAAAGCCTTGTCGCCCGCACCGGTCAGCAGCACGACACTGATGTCCTGCATCTCGCGGCAAAGCGAGAACGCCTGCGACAGCTCCCATGTCGTCTTCGGTGTGAAGGCATTGCGATAGCGCGGACGGTTGATTGTTATCTTTGCTATTCCGTTATATTCCTCAAACAGGATTTCCTCGAAATCCCTGATCTTTTTCCATTCTCTTTTCATCGTTTTCAAACATTTAATATCTAAAGACTTAACGCTGCCAAATACTCTTTTATTGCCCCGGCATCCTCTTCCGCATCCGTAAACACTTCAAAAACCAACGGGCGGCGGGTGCCGCTGTAGAGGAACGTCTCCATATTGCGGGCCAGTTCGCCGGCATCGTGAGCCGCAAGATAGCCAATGTCATGGGCATCACAGATACCGTGGGCACTGGCATGATGCCCGGCGGCTATGCAACTGTCGCGCACCGGCGACGCCTCAAGTCCCGGCAGTTGGTGGAAGATGCCGCCGCAACAGTTGTTGAGCAACAGAATACGGAGATTTCCGCGAAGATTCTGATTCCAAAGGGCGTTGCTGTCATAGAAGAAACTGAGGTCGCCAATGACACAGAACGTCATGTCCGGACACGCCACAGAGAAACCGGCGGCAGTGGACAACGACCCCTCGATGCCGTTTACCCCACGGTTCACATATATATAATGGTCAGCATAAATATTGCCGAGGCGCACGGCTGAACTGTTGGCATAATGCACGCTCCAGCCGTAATCGAGTTCGTCAAGCATCTCCTCAAACCGCTTTACGGCCATCATCTGTGAATAACGCGGCATATAGGAAGCGGCATGATTGGCGGCAGACGAAAGTGCTGCCGCCCAACGGTCGGTAAAGACACGGTCACAGTTCGATTTCCTGCCGGCGATGTACGCAGCCACACCGCTCATGACAGCAACGGCCGGCAGGTTGATTACCGCCGTCTGATTGTTGAACGTATCATGAATTTCACCGTCGACACTCACGGCCCATGTCTCCACCCCGGCAGCACCGCGCAGAAATTTCCTCAGGCGCTTGCTCACAACAGTGTCGCCGGCATACAGGATGAAATCGGGTTCGTAATCGGAATTTTGCCCTACTACATGCAGCACTTCGTCAAAATGCGAAATGCCACGACCGGGGCAAAGAGGCTCACGCAACACAACCGCATGTCCGGCCAAAGCCGAAAGAGCCGCAACCAGCTCCGTGCTGTCGGCATGCTGTCCGACAACGACCATCGGACGGGCAGCGGACAACAGCCGTTCGGCGACCTGCCCAACCAACGCATCCGTACAACCGGACGGTCCCAACAGCCTTACGGCACGCACATCAGGCAGACTGCCGACAGAGAAATCAAACAGCGGCTCACTCAACGGTACATTGATATGCACCGGACAACCGCCCGAACGTTGCGACGCAATAAAGGCTTCGTTGACCAAACGGGCACAATACCGTCGGGTGTCATCAGGGCCATGAGATTCCTCCGTCATCACATCTGCCGGCTCGGGCAACGTGACACTGCGGGCGACAAAACACCCCAAGGCACCCGGCTGCGGCAATGTCTGCCCGTCAAGCTGCCCTATCCACGCCTGCGGACGGTCGGCCGATATTACGACAAGCGGTATATGCCTATAGAACGCCTCCGCCACGGCAGGTGCCAGATTGAGCAACGCCGTACCCGACGTGACGCATACGGCCACGGCTTTGCCCGAAGCCAGCGCCATGCCAAGAGCGTAGAATCCCGCCGAACGTTCGTCCGTGACAGGACAACACTCCAATTCGGGACATTCACTGAAATTATGTACTATCGGAGCATTGCGCGAACCGGGACACACTACCACCCTGTCCACGCCGTGCCTGACAAGCAATGCCGTCAGTATGTTTACGTTATCCTTATTACTATACATTGTTTTTAATCGTTCGTTCCTTTATTCGGTTGCGGTCAGCAGCCGCTTCATGGTCTCCATCTTCGCTTCCGTCTCACACCACTCCTGAGCTTCAACGCTGTCTTTTAGCAGACCACCGCCCGCAAACAGCCGATAGTGACACGGGTCAACTATCTGCATGCAGCGCAACGACACATAAAGATGCGTATAGCCATCATGATTCAACGGGCCGATAAAACCACTGTAATAACTGCGGCTGGTATGCTCGTTGGTTACTATATGCCGGAATGTTTCGTCTTTCGGCAAGCCGCATACGGCCGGAGTGGGATGCAACGTCTCTATCAGACTGCCCGTATGCGAACCATCGGCAAGGGTGAATGTGAAGTCACTGCGCAGATGCACGAGATTGCCGGCACGCGCCGTCCGCGGCCCCTCCTCATGACAATCGGTAGAGAAGCGGGCCAGCCTGTCGGCTATATACGTTGCCACATAACGCTGTTCCTTGATGTTCTTGGTGCTCCACGATATTCCGTCTGCAGAGCTGTCACCCTGCCTCAACGGCGGATTGTCGAACCCCTGCTGACTGTCTTTCAGCTCCATCGTGCCGGCAAGGGCTATCGTGTGCCACCTGCCGCCGCCACCTTCAAGCAGCACCTCGGGCGTGGCGGCAAGCCATGTGCCGCAAACCGGCGTGGAAACGAGCACGACAAACATACGCGGATACATACGGCAGGCACGCAGGAACAGGACTTCGGCATCAACGCCTTCCACCGTCTCGATATCTTCACTGCGCGCAAGCACTATCTTACGGAACTCTCCTGATGCCAGACGTGAATGGTAGTCGGCAAAATCTTCCGAATAGGATTCTCTGTCGGCACGCACCCGCAACACGTTCGATGCCGTGGTACCGGCCTGGCCGCCTGCCACATCTGCACCGGCTGTCTGGCAAACATCCTCCGGCACTGGCCGGCACTCAACTCTGTCAGGCTGAACAAGCAGCACGGGGCAATCTGCAGACACGGCAAACGGAGCCACCACAAAACCGCTGCATCCGTCAAGTCCGGCACACGAGTCCACCCGTTCCGGCTCACCCGATGTCTGCTCCATTATGGTATAATGGTCATCGTATGGCAACCTGTAATATGCGTAAGATGCCATAATCACACCTCCCTCGGCTTTATGGATACGGCATAGTTGGTCACACTGACCGTAGATATTATCTCGCCGGCCGTGTTCCTCACTTCCACATTCCATACATGAAACCTGCGGCCACGATGAACGATACGGGCCAGGGCGGTAATCGTGTCACCCTCCTTTACGGCCTTTACGTGGCTGCCACTTACATTCACACCCACATACTTCTCGCCCGGACACAACGCCAGAGAGCCCAGTCCGGCCAATGTCTCGGCCAAGGCGAGCGTGGCGCCTCCGCTGAGCACGCCGAAAGGCTGGCGTGTGCGCCCGTCAACGGCAAGCCGCCCCATGCAGGTGTCGGGGTCGGGTGTTGAATGAAAAGTCATACCAAGAGTTGTGTCGAGTGTCGACTCGCCACGAAAACCGTTCAATAAATTGTCTATGTTCATATATCTCTGTCAAGATGATGTCACCCTTCTGTTATTGTTCACTCCAAATGTGACTTCAAAAATAATTAATTATCGCGACAAAAAGAATTGCGTATTTGTTTTTCACGTTCTTTTTAACAGAAATTAATCATGTCGCATTAAAGAAACAATGCCCTGCACACAGAAATGCCGGATAAGCCATTTATTATATCCGAAACAGACAATAAAACAAGTGGTAAAATACGTTTTATTCAGAATAATTTATTAAATTTGCACCCACAACAGAATATTTATATTCGATATTTTTAAAGTATTATGAACGTTTTAGAGTTAAGTGAACAGGAAATTGGCAGACGCCAAAGCCTTCAGGAACTGCGCGACATGGGCATCGACCCGTATCCCGCAGCGGAATACCCCACCAATGCTTTTTCTACAGACATAAGAAACGAGTTCTGTGACGATGCAGAGCCGCGTCAGGTGTGCATTGCCGGCCGACTGATGAGCCGCCGTGTAATGGGCAAGGCCAGCTTTGCAGAGATACAGGATTCGAAGGGACGCATACAGGTTTACATCACCCGTGATGACATTTGTCCCGGCGAAGACAAAGACTTATATAATAAGGTGTTCAAGAAACTCATGGACATCGGCGACTTCATCGGCGTGCGCGGATTCGCCTTCCGCACGCAGACAGGAGAGATTTCGGTGCACGCACAGGAACTCACACTGCTGTCGAAGAGCCTCAAGCCGCTGCCCATAGTGAAGTATAAGGACGGTGTGGCCTACGACAAGTTCGACGATCCGGAACTGCGCTACCGCCAACGCTATGTCGACCTTGTGGTGAACGACGGCGTGAAGGAGACTTTCGAGAAACGTGCCACAATATTGCGCACGATGCGCCGCGTGTTCGACGAGGCCGGATTCACCGAGGTTGAAACCCCGATACTGCAGCAGATTGCCGGAGGAGCCAGCGCCCGGCCCTTCATCACCCACCACAACGCGCTCAACGTCGACCTGTATCTGCGCATTGCCACCGAGCTTTACCTGAAGCGTCTCATCGTCGGCGGATTTGAAGGAGTATACGAGATAGGCCGCAACTTCCGCAACGAAGGTATGGACCGCAGCCACAACCCGGAGTTCACCTGCATGGAACTGTATGTAAGCTACAAGGATTACAACTGGATGATGACGTTCACCGAGAAACTTCTCGAAGAGATCTGCATCGCCGTAAACGGCACTACCGACGTCAAGATTGGCGACAACACAGTGAGCTTCAAGGCTCCCTTCCGCCGTCTGCCCATACTCGACGCCATCAAGGAGAAGACCGGCTACGACCTCAACGGCATGTCGGAAGACGAGATACGCGAGGTATGCAAGAAACTCGACATGGAAATTGACGACACCATGGGCAAGGGTAAGCTCATCGACGAGATATTCGGCGAGTTCTGCGAAGGTACGTTCATACAGCCGACATTCATTACCGACTATCCGGTGGAGATGTCGCCGCTGACCAAGATGCACCGTTCAAAACCCGGACTGACCGAACGTTTCGAACTGATGGTGAACGGCAAGGAGCTGGCCAACGCCTACTCCGAGCTGAATGACCCGATAGACCAGGAAGAACGCTTCATCGACCAGATGCGTTTGGCAGACAAGGGAGACGACGAGGCGATGATTATCGATCAGGATTTCCTGCGCGCCCTGCAATACGGCATGCCGCCCACAAGCGGTATCGGCATCGGCATCGACCGTCTGGCCATACTCATGACGGGGCAGCCCACCATACAGGAGGTACTGCTCTTCCCGACAATGAAGCCGGAAAAGAAAGCTCCCAGAAGTTCCGTTGCCGAATGGAACGCCATCGGCGTGGCCGAAGAATGGGTGCCGCTGCTCAACAAGTGCGGTTATTATCTGGTGTCCGACATTAAGGAACTCAACCCACAGAAACTGCAACAGGATGTCTGCGGCGTGAACAAGAAGTATAAGCTGGGACTGGAAAACCCGAAGGTGGACGAGTTTGCGGCATGGATTGAGAACTCTAAAAAATAATGATGTGAGGAATGGCGGTGTTTCGTTAGCGAAGCACTGTCATTCCTCACTTCTTTTTATTCTATATAAAAGGAATGTTCAACTGCGGAAAAATAGCGATAATCGGAGGTGGAAGCTGGGCTACAGCGATTGCCAAGATAGTGGTGGGATGCACACATCACATAGGATGGTATATGCGCCGTGATGACCGTATCGAGGATTTCCGCCGATTGGGACACAACCCGGCATATCTGCAGAGCGTGCGGTTCAATATCGACGAGATTATGTTCTCGAGCGATATCAACAAGATTGTACAGAACTACGACACGCTGGTGTTTGTCACCCCGTCGCCGTACGTGAAGAATCACCTGAAAAAACTGAAGAGCAGACTAAGGGACAAGTTTGTGGTGACGGCCATCAAAGGCATCGTTCCTGACGAGAATCTGGTCGTATCGGAATATTTTCATCAGGTGTACGACGTGCCTTACGACAACCTTGCATGCCTCGGAGGGCCGTCGCACGCAGAAGAGGTGGCTCTCGAGCGCCTGTCGTATCTCACAGTGGGATGCGGCGACAGGGAGAAGGCGCAGGCTTTTGCAGACATACTTACAAGCAACTTCATCAAAACAAAGACAAGCAGCGATGTGATAGGTATAGAATATTCATCGGTGCTGAAGAACGTATATGCCATTGCTGCGGGTATATGCAGCGGTCTTAAGTTCGGCGACAACTTCCAGGCCGTGCTCATGTCGAACGCCGTTCAGGAGATGTCGCGTTTCCTTCAGGCCGTATATCCGATAGAACGCAACGTTTACGACTCTGTCTACCTCGGCGACCTGCTCGTGACGGGATACAGTAACTTCTCGCGCAACCGCACTTTCGGCACGATGATCGGCAAGGGATACAGTGTGAAGAGTGCGCAGATTGAGATGGAAATGATTGCCGAAGGTTACTTCGGAACGAAGTGCATGAAGGAAATCAACCGCCACATGCACGTCAACATGCCCATACTCGATGCTGTCTACAACATATTGTACGAACGGATAAGCCCGCAGATTGAGATAAAACTGCTGACAGACTCGTTCCGTTAACATAAATAACAAGAAAATACAGAATGTATAACAAGACATTTTAGTCATGCCGGGACAAACAGCCATTCCTCATTCATGACGGCCAAAGAATCAAGACGCGTCTTATGTCTTTATGTCTGAAGAATATGTCTTTATGTCAAAAAGAAACATGTCTTTATGTCTAAAAAATCAAATAAATATGAAAAATATCACATTAGACATCACCAAAGCCGCCCAGTTCCTTAAGGAGGGCGCAGTGAAAGCGTACGAACCCAAAGTGAAGGCCGCACAGGAAGCCCTCGAAAACGGAACCTGCCCTGGCAACGATTTCCTCGGTTGGCTGCATCTGCCGTCGTCAATCACCCCCGAGTTTGTAAAGGAGATACAGGATTGCGCCGCCGTATTGCGCGCAAACTGTGAGGTTATCGTCGTTGCAGGCATCGGAGGAAGCTACCTCGGCGCACGCGCCGTCATCGAAGCATTGGGCAATTCGTTTGCCTGGCTCGTCGGCGACAGCAAGAATCCGACAATACTCTTTGCCGGCAACAACATCGGCGAAGACTATCTCGCAGAGCTTACAGACTACCTGAAAGGCAAGAAGTTCGGCGTAATCAACATCTCAAAGTCAGGCACAACGACAGAGACCGCCCTCACATTCCGCCTTCTCAAGAAGCAGTGTGAGGAGCAGCGCGGCAAGGAAGAGGCAAAGAAAGTTATCGTTGCCGTCACCGATGCCAAGAAAGGGGCTGCCCGCACATGCGCCGACAAGGAAGGCTACACGTCGTTCATCATCCCCGACAACGTGGGCGGACGCTTCTCCGTGCTCACTCCCGTGGGTCTGCTGCCCATCGCCTGTGCTGGTTTCGATATAGCGAAGCTCGTTGCCGGAGCCGCCGACATGGAGAAAGCATGCGGCAAGGACGTACCCTTCGACGAGAATCCCGCCGCCGTATATGCCGCCGTACGCAACGGTCTTTACGACGAGGCAGGCAAGAAAATCGAGATAATGGTAAACTATCAGCCCAAACTCCACTTCATCAGCGAGTGGTGGAAGCAGCTCTTCGGCGAGAGCGAAGGCAAGGACGGCAAGGGCATATTCCCCGCATCGTGCGACTTCACCACCGACCTGCACTCCATGGGACAGTGGATTCAGGAGGGTGAGCGCACCATCTACGAGACCGTAATAAGCATTGAGAAGCCCAACCGCAACCTGCTCTTCCCCAACGACGAGGAGAATCTGGACGGTCTTAACTTCCTCGCAGGCAAGCGCGTAGACGAGGTTAACAAGATGGCAGAGCTCGGCACACGTCTCGCCCACGTTGACGGCGGAGTGCCAAACATCCGCATCAGCGTGCCCGAACTGAACGAATACTACATCGGCCAGCTCATCTATTTCTTCGAGATTGCCTGCGGCATCAGCGGCAACCTGCTCGGTGTGAACCCGTTCAACCAGCCCGGCGTCGAGGCATACAAGAAGAATATGTTCGCACTTCTCGACAAACCGGGATACGAGGCCGACAGCAAAGCCATCAAGGAAAGACTGGCCAAGGAGGCATAACAACCGTATCAGACCCCGATTTACAGGAATACAACAACAATAATGTACGAAACAGAAATAAACAGATACTTGGAAAGACACGGCTTTGGGACATTCAGTCCCAAAGCCGTTCTTTTTGATATGGACGGCGTTCTCTACAACTCGATGCCCAACCATGCCCAAAGCTGGCACGCATCGATGAAGACTTTCGGTCTCGACATGCCGCCGGAAGACGCATACAAGTATGAAGGTATGAGAGGCGTGGAGACCATCAAGCTGATAGCACGCGAACAATGGCGCCGCGAACTCACCGACAAGGAGGCTCAGGACATGTATGCAGAGAAAGCCCGCATGTTCTCACAGTGTCCCACGGCCGGCATGATGGAAGGCGTGAGGGAGCTGCAACAGAAGATAAAAGCCGACGGACTGAAAATAGTTGTGGTGACAGGCAGCGGCCAGCGCACACTGCTTGACAGACTTGTAACGGAGTTCGACGGTCTGGTATGCCCCGAGCTGATAGTGTCGAGCTTTGATGTCACACACGGCAAACCCGATCCGGAGCCATACCTGAAAGGACTGGAGAAGGCCGGCGTGGAGCCGTGGGAGGCCATTGTGGTGGAAAACGCCCCGCTCGGAGTGCGTGCCGGAGTGGCCGCAAGGATATTCACCGTGGCCGTAAACACCGGTCCGCTGCCCGACAGCATGCTTGCCGACGAAGGGGCAAGCATCATTTTCGGCAGTATGCCCGCGTTCCGCGACAGTTGGGAAACACTGAAAGCGGCGTTTTAAAATATAGAGACTGTACCAAGATAAGGTTCACGCAATTTGTAGGGACATATTCTTGTATTTGTCCGCAAAATAAACGTTGAATATCAATACGTTACGAGCGGACAAATACAAGAACATGTCCCTACAAAGCATCATGTAACCATTTTGACACACCATCCTTTTTACGATTCCACCCTCATACGCCGTCCTCGTCGGAATCGTCGCCGCCGGCATCGCCGGCGTTCGTATCCATCTGTGTGTCACGCGCAATGCTGATGCCGCCCGTGCCCGACACACGCACCAGCAACGGTATGTACTCGTCTGTCTGAGGGTGACTCACACTCGCGGCAAACACCACCGACTGTCCGTCAACCCTGTCGAACACCAGCCCTTCGAGGATTCCCGTCGCGCGATAGTCATCGTCGAGGCAGGCGTCAAAATCCTTTTTGGTGAATGACTTCTTTAGAAACACGCTGCCGTCGGCCCGCCGTATCTCCAAAGAAATCCTGTTGTCGACAAACTTCTGGCCCGTTTCGTCCTTCACCATTGCCAGGCTGTCGTCGGCCATACGCACTATCTCGCAGCGGTAAGTGGCCCCGAGCCACTTCACGTCATCCTTAGACTGTACATAGTCCTGCATCCTTATCGGTTGCGACGGTGCCTTTGCCACAACCTTACGGGTTATTATATGGTCCGGCTCTTTCTTCTCTCTGCATCCGGTCATTCCGCCGGCTACGATTCCTGTAATAAGGAACATCAACATTCTTCTCATGCAGTACATTTTCTTTAGCAAGGTACAAAGATACGGAAAATGCGAGACAATACAAAACAACGGCGCCATTTTTATTTCCCATACGCATCCCCCT
Source organism: uncultured Prevotella sp. (assembly GCF_900549175.1). Classification (GTDB taxonomy): domain Bacteria; phylum Bacteroidota; class Bacteroidia; order Bacteroidales; family Bacteroidaceae; genus Prevotella. The sequence continues at coordinate 34,256 of NZ_URNN01000008.1, forward strand.
GTACAGAAAGGGGTGAAGAGCCAAGCTCCCCACCCCATATTATCCCTTAATCTTTCACGCTAAAAAACGCCTTTACCCAATTGAGAAGGCACGCTTGCCTTGGCAAAAATTAACCTTTTATGTTTAACCTAAATCACTATGATTCTCATCTTTCTCTCCGCATCTCAGCGACGAATCGGAACCTGACGCTGCATGCGCTTGTCAGCGTCTTCGGTATACTTCTTATACTGTTCGGCCGTCATTATGCCCTTCAGCTGCTCGTTGTAACGCTTCATTGCGCCCCTACGCTCCGTGCGCTGTGCGCCGTCAACCTTACGCGGCTGTCCGGCGGGAGCCGTGCGCTTGCCGCCATTGGGCCTCATCCCCACCCTCATGCTGTCGGCATATCGTGTGTTCAAATCGAGAAGTTTGGCCTTCTGATCCTCGTTCAGCCCGTATCGCGTGGCCACAGCCTCGGTACGTTTCTTCACCATCTCGGTCTTGTCAACACTCTTACCGTTTCTTTTCTCACTGCCTTTCTGTGCCATTGCGGCGCAACCCACAGTCAGAGCCACCGCCAAAGTCATCACTATTCTTTTCATCTCGTCTTTTCTTTTTATTAAGTTCTACTTGACATTCCGTCCTCCCGCGCAGTGCATCCGATGCTGTCAGACCCTCTTCTGTCGGCCGGACCGGAACATTCGTTCATTGTTTCTCTTCTCAAGTTGCAACTATCTATATGACGATAAAAGCGGCAGAAAGTTTAAAGAAAGAATAAAATAAATCCGTTTCCTATGCGAAATTCTGTTTTTTTCGTATTTTTGCACACATATATTATATAACGACATGAAGCAACATTTATTGTATTTAATTACGGTTATTATTGCCGGCGCATCCGTTTCGTGCGGCAACAAGGCCAAGACCGAGGCCCGGCAGCAGGGCATCGACACCATACCCGCGCTCATAATGCAGGTGAAAAACACCTCACGCCTGTACACCGCGGAGTACAACATACGCAAGATTGTGACCCACGATGACGTGATAAGGCTGAAAGGCACGCTGTTCAACAACGACTTCAACCTGCGCGTGCCCGTGGGCGACCGCAAGATAGCCATTCCGATGGAGGCCACACTGAAGGCGTACATCGACTTCGGCGGCTTTTCAGAAAAGAACATCGAGCGCAACGGCGACAAGATAACCGTAATACTGCCCGACCCCAAAGTGACACTCACCGGCAGCAAGATAGACCAGAAGAACATAAAGGAGTTCGTCTCGCTCACGCGCTCGCACTTCACCGACGCCGAGATGGCCGACTACGAGCGGCAGGGACGCGCCGCCATCATAGCCAGCATACCGCAACTCGGAATAACGGAGACCGCACGCGAGAATGCCGCACGCGTGCTCATACCGATGATAGAGCAGATGGGGTTCAGCCAAAGTGACATCACCATCACCTACCGCAAGCAATTCGGACAAGACGACATCAGGATTCTTACGGGCGGCATGTCAGAAACAGAAACCGCACCGACTGTCAAAACAAGCACAAAGAAATGAAAAAGACGCTCATAACACTCAACCGCCTGCGCGTAACGGCAGTGGCCGCGGCCGTAATAATCGTGGCCATCATGATACTGAAACTGGTCAGCGCGTCAAGAAACAACGAGATTTCGCTCTCCGCCGACAATAGTATTGACATCACCCCCGAGCAGATACAGTCGATAAAGGACATCGGCGAATGGGAGTTTCTGTCCGTTACCGACGAGGAGATGGTGGACACCACGCGCAGCCGCCTCCTCGGCACCGACCGCCTGGTACGCATCTACTACGGCACGATGCGCCTCGGAATAAACATGCACCACGTCAGGCCGGGATGGATAAAGACGTCGGGCGACAGCGTAAGCGTGACCCTGCCGCCCGTCACACTGCTCGACCTCGACTTCATAGACGAGGCCCGCACCCGCTCGTTCTACGAGAGCGGACGGTGGACGGCCGCCGACCGCGAAGCCATGTACCACCGCGCCCACAGGATGATGACGGCCCGCGGGCTTACGCCTTCCAACATAAACAGCGCCCGCAACAATGCCGACGCACAGATGCGCAGCCTGCTGCGGTCGATAGGTTTCAGGCACATCACCGTCAGGTTCGAGCAGCCATAGGCACCACTTCCGTCACCGTAAGCACACGGCCGTCCACCCTGAAGCGCACGTCGAATCCGCCGAAGGGCATGCCGTAGACGCGCGACGGGTCGTCGTGGAAATGGGGCCGCGGGTCGAGCCCGAGCACACCGGCAAGCGTCTGCCACTCTTCCGGCGCGAACACCGCCCGCAGTCCGTCGGGTATGCACACCTCCAGCGTCTGCCACTGCTCGCTGTCGGCAAAACCGCAGCGCACGCCCTCGTGGCTGTCGGCGGCGGCCACATAAGGCTTGATGTCGTAAATGGGCGTGCCGTCCATCAGGTCGGCCCCCGCCACATGTATCACCGGGCCGCACGCCCCTGCGGGTTCTATACGCTCGATACGTACCGACGAGAGTCCCAAATTGTTCGGGCGGAAGGGCGAGCGCGTGGCCCACACCCCCATCCTCACGTTTCCGCCAAGCCGAGGAGGCCGCACCGTGGTGCCCTTACGCGCCCCGGCGTTGGCCGAAAATCCCCATATCATCCATATATAATCGAATCCGTCGAGGCCGCGCAGGGCGTCGGCGCTGCGGTATTCGGGCTCGAAGACAATGCTTCCGCGCAGTCCTTCCACCAGTCCGCTCTGCCGCGGGATGCCGAATTTGGTGGTGAACGGCGAACGGAAGTGTGCTATAGGCTTTATTTCCATATATCCCTATTAAAAGAAAAAACTAATTGCCAGATGCAAAATTACGCATAAATTGCGAGATTTGGGTAAAGAGCGGCCCCTATAATACGAAAAACCGGCCCCCTATAATCCCCCAAAGGGGGATGCTGAGTCACAGAAACATCAACTCAGCATCCCCCCTTTTTCATAAAGTACACCGCATTTACAGATACGCCCCGCAGGGGCAGCAAGCACATAGCCCGGGGCAGAGCGAAGCGGCACCCC
>NZ_URNN01000009.1 GCF_900549175.1 uncultured Prevotella sp.
ACGAGGGCCACTACCAGCAGATGCTCTATGTCATCTTCTCACTGCTCGGACAGTACATCGACGTTGAGGTGCGAACGGCGACGGGACGCGTGGACATGGTGATGCGTACGGCAACGAGGATATACGTCATCGAACTGAAGATAAACAAGTCGGCAGAGGAGGCGCTGAATCAGATTGACATGAAGAACTATCCGGCACGATTCACACTGTACAACCTGCCAATAATAAAGGTGGGTATAAACTTCAGCCTCAGCGAAAGGACAATCACGGAGTGGAAAACGGAAGGTTGAAATACGAGGGTGTGTCATCATTTTGCGACACACCCCCGCCAATAAACCATCTTTTATTCTTTATTTAAACGCCTTTATGCTGTCGGGCAATACAGGCATCGCACCGTTCTGCGTGCAGACATACGCCGACACCTGCACGGCCAGACGGTGGGCTTCCTTTACAGGCAGTCCGCGAAGGATGGCGGCACAGAATGTTCCCGTGAACGAATCGCCGGCACCGACGGTATCGGCCACCTCCACATGCGGTGTCTCCTGATACGACATTCCGCCCGGTGTGAAGACATAGCTGCCGTTGACACCGCAGGTAAGCACGAGCATGTCGAGATTGTACTTGCCCAGTATCAGCCAGCACTTGTTGCTGATGTCGAGACCCGGATAACCGAACAGACGGCCTATGAGTACGAGTTCCTCATCGTTTATCTTCAGCACGTTGCAGCGGCGCACGGAGTCCTGAATGACTTCCTTGGTGTAGAAGTTCTGGCGCAGGTTGATGTCGAATATCTTCAGGCAGTCATCCGGCGTGGCGTCGAGAAAGCGGTTTATCGTGTTTCGCGACACGACATTGCGCTGCGCCAGCGAGCCGAAACACACGGCACGGCAATGACGTGCGACATCCTCTACCTCGGGAGTGAACGGGATATTGTCCCACGCCACGTTCTCGCGAATGTCATACGTCGGCACACCGTCATCGTCAAGTTCCACCTGCACCGTGCCCGTGGGGTACGGTACGCGCGGCATCAGGTAGTTGAGCTTCTTCTCCTCCAGTGCCGCCACAGTTTCTTCGGCAAGCTTGTCCTCGCCGAGAGCACTTATCGCCACCGACTTCATGCCGAACTGTCCCACATGATAGGCAAAGTTTGCGGGTGCTCCGCCGAGTTTCTTACCGTCGGGCAGTACGTCCCAAAGGGCTTCGCCAAGGCCGACGACAAAGGAAACATCAGCCATGCCCGCATTACTGTTTAAATCATTGTTATTCATAATCGTTGTTTTTAGAAATTGCTATTGTAATAAGATACACCACACCCACAGCCATCACGCCCACGGCGCCGGCCTGTCCCACGGCATCGGCGGCGAAACCCATGAGCAGCGGGAACACCGTTCCGCCGAAAAGCCCCATAATCATCAGACCCGAAACCTCGTTCTGCTTGTCGCTGACGGAGAGCAGGGCTTTGGAGTAGACGAGCGAGAAAATGTTTGAGTTGCCGTACCCCACAAGGGCAATGGCCGCGTAAAGCACGAAGCGGTCGGTGCCGAAAGCCAGTCCGGCCATGCTCAGCGCCATCATCGCCACACTGATGACGAAGAACGTGCGGTTGGGCATGAGGCGCAACAGCAGCGAACCGGTCAGACACCCCACAGTGCGGAAAATGAAGTAGAGACTCGTGGCAAAGGCAGCATCGTTGAGCGACATGCCAAGCCGCTCCATCAGAATCTTCGGCGCCGTGGTGTTTGTGCCCACGTCGATGCCCACATGGCACATGATACCAACGAACGACAGCAGCACCACCGGCCGCCCCAACAGGCGCAGACAGTCGGCCATAGACGAGGCGCGGCCCGCGGCGGGTTCCTCTTCTATCGGTGTGGCCACAAGCAGCAGCGTGGCCAACAGTCCCACAACGAAGTAGACGGCGAAGAGAACGCGCCAGTCGAGCCCGAACGACGGTATTGCAGCCGTTGCTCCCCACATGGCAATGTACGGGGCAAGGAACGAGGCTATGGCCTTTATGAACTGCCCGAACGTGAGCGTGCTGGCCAGATTGCCGCCGCGCACCACCGTCGAGATGAGCGGATTGAGCGATGTCTGCATCAGCGCGTTGCCGATGCCGAGCAGTGAGAACGACAGGAGCATGGCCGCAAAGCCTGTGCAGAAGAGCGGCACCACGAGCGACACCACCGTCACGGCGAGCGAAAGCAGCACCGTGCGCTTGCGGCCTATACGGTTCATGAGCATGCCTGTGGGCACGGAGAAGATGAGGAACCAGAAGAACACGAGCGACGGCAGCACGTTGGCCACGGTGTCACTCAGGCCGAGATCGGCCTTAACATAGTTGGAGGCTATGCCTACCAGGTCGACAAATCCCATTGCAAAGAAGCAGAGCATCAGCGGGATAAGCGTAATATATTTGTTGTTCATATTGTTTTTTCTTTATTGTTAGGTTATAGGAGGTATGGGAATTATGAGAATGATGGGAGGGGTGGAAAGGATTGGAATAATGTGATTGACACCTCTCATCTGCCGATGGCATACACCGTCGTGGCTGCCTTGCCGCCGCCCACCGTTATCGTGTTGTACGGCTCCGACGGGAACACGAGGTTCGTCATGGCCACGCGGCCCCCGCCTTCGAACGCCTCGATGCTGCAGCGGTCGACGAAGATACGCAGCGAGCGCATCTGCCCGCCGTGCACCGGAGCTGTTGTCACAACGGGGAAGGCGTCGCTGAAGCCGGTCTGTCCGCTTGCGGTGCAGTCCATCGAGAACGTGCGCGCGGCAGGGTCGTAGGTCATCACCACCTTTTCTCCCTTCGGGTTCTGTAGTGTCAATGTCAAAGGTTTGCGTATTGAAGATATGAAGTCGACTGTTATTTCGTATGCCCCGTCGTCTGCGGCAAATGTCCTGCGGCGTGCCGACGCCCTCCGTGCGAGCACCTTTCCGCGTGCCGCCGTCATTTCCGGCGATGGAGTGGAACTGAGATAAGTCTCGCCACCGTCGGTGAAGAGGCCGAGGTCGCGGGCGATGGTGTTGGCACTGCGGTACTGCATCGTGGGCAGTTGGTTGGCATACTGCCAGTTGCTCATCCAGCCGATGGCCACGCGGCGGCCGTCGGGCGCGTTGTCAAACGTCACGGTAGCGTAGTGGTCTTTGCCGTAGTCCATCCATTTGGTCACCTCCGGTGCCGACTCGCAGGTGAAGCGGTGGCCGTCGAACGTGCCGGTGAAGTATTGTGTGGCCGAACCTCCGAAGGGTCCGCCAGGGTTGATGTTGCACAGAAGCACCCACTTCTCCTCATCCGTGCCGCTTACCGGCAGCTTCATCAGGTCGGGACACTCCCACACTCCGTCGTGACATCCGTAACCATGGCCGAAAGAACTCTCGTATGTCCAGTCCCTGAGATTGGCCGACGAATAGATATTCATCTCCTGACCGGCGGCCAAAATCATTATCCAGCGGCCGGTCTCTTCGTGGCGGAACACGTGCGGGTCGCGGAAGTCGGGCACGGAGGCCGTTATGACGGGGTTGCCGGCATACTTGGTGAACGTCTGTCCGCCGTCGGTGCTGTAGGCCATACTCTGCGTCTGGTTCTCGCCGGCCGAGGTGTAGAAAGCCACGATGGCGCCGCGGCCGAAGCCCGCCGTATTGTCATGGTCGACAACGGCCGAGCCGCTGAAGATGGTGCCCAGTCCGTCGGGCGAAAGAGCCACGCCGCAGTCCTGCCACTTCACGAGGTCGCGGCTTACAGAATGGCGCCAGTGCATGTTCTCCCATTGCGAGCCGTAGGGGTTGTACTGATAGTAGAGATGCCACTTGCCGTCCTTATAGAACATGCCGTTGGGGTCGTTCATCCAGCCGTAAGGCGGCGTGTGATGGTACGTCGGGCGGTAGTGCTCACGGTTCGTCGTGTCAAAGGCATCGGAATACTTTATCGCCTTCCAGCACGCAAACCCGCGCAAGGCACCCTCGTTGCGGCCGTTGCCGTTGCTGTGGATGTCGACCACCACGCTCCTTCCACCGTACAGTGAGAGGTCGAGCGGCACGTAATAGTCGATATGGTCGACGGCCAAACGCACGTTCAGCGTCTTGACAGTCTCGCCGTCGGCCAGCACGCGGATGTTGCACATCTCGGCCTTTTCCTCCACCGGCAGCAGCATGTAGCGGGCGGCGTTATTTGTTCTCACCATGGCATGGGAGCCGCTGAGGAACATAGTCTCTCCCGTGGTCTGCGCCGTTGCCGTCATGGCGGAGGCGGACAGAGCCGCGGCGATGATGATATTTCTAATTGTTCGTTTCATATTGTCAGTTGTTTCTAAGTTTACCTACCGTGTGCTGTCAAACAGCTTCACATTGCTTATCTTCACGCTGCCGTCGGAGCAGAACAGCGACCAAGGGTTACGCTGCATGCCGTAGACGCGGTTGGTGAAAGCATACTGGCCGTTGACGTAAACGACACATACACTTTGATCGACAGTCATGGAAACATGGTAACGGCCGTCGTCAGGAGAGATGAAGCCGAGGGCATTGATGTTCCGGCGCTGTTCGTTGCCGTCATTGTCGAGCGAACGGCGGTCGAACTTCAGGTTGTTCCAACGGTCTTCGATGTATATGCGATAGCTGTAGTCACGGTCGGAGCAGTCGGCCAGAGCTATGCCGAACACGGCCGTATGCGGGTCGGCCACCTCCACGTCAAACTCTATACGGTTCTGGTAGCCCAAACGCGAAAAGCGCACCTCGTCACCGGCTGACAGAGTATATCCCGATGCCACTGAACCGTCAGACTCACCCTTACGGTCCATTTCCACCACAGCACCCTGCCTGCCTATACGCTCCATCACACCGTCGGGACATGCAAGCCCCAATGTTCCGTCGGCGTTCTGCACCAACTTATGCACCACGAGCGAACCGGCCCAGTCGGCCGTTCCCTCCGGAAGATTGCCCTGACGGGTGGCGCACCATCCCCAGATATACCGGTTGGTTCCGTCTGAAGCCGTCTTGCCGGCATAAAACGACGTTCCTTCGAGCTTGCCCTCGTCGCGCCACGGAAACTGCGGGTCATCACCCATTGTCATCAGCTCCCGCAGTGTACGGGCATAGAAATACTGCACCTGACGGGTAATGTCCTTATCAGAATAGACAAGATACCACCAGTCGCCCATTCGGAAAACATCGGGACACTCGTAGAAGCGGCCCCACTTGTTGAAGAAAAACGGTTCTGTCTCGGTCCAGTGGGCAAGATCTTCCGATGTGAACTGCGCCAGCACGCTGCGACCGTTCAGAAGCGTGGCCACCACCATACGGTAGACTCCGGCCTCATCATCGAAAAAGACATACGGGTCGCGGAACTCGTCACGGTTATATCCTTCGGGAGCCTCCATGCGGAAGGCGCGGTCCTTCGTCCAGTGGCGGCAGTCGTCGCTCGTGGCGCGCAGGATGACCTCACGGGGCGAGGCTGCCTTGTGACCCGTGTAGAACGTGTAATACTTTCCGCCGGCAAAGACGGTGCTGCCCGTACCTATTGCCGGGTCATCCTCCGCCGCCCCGCCACAGGCAATGGCCTCTTCGCCGCCCGTATATGATGCGGCATCGGCTGTTTCAAGCTGGTGGATGGGGTGATAGACCACGGAATTTCCGTCGCGCATGTCCTGAAGATAGAGTATGCGGAACGTCCGTGACTGCGGGTCGAAGAAAGGCATGGGGTCGCCCACGTAGCCGACGTACGGCTTATAGTAGATGTCGGCCTTATAGCTTTCGCCCGATGAGAAATAGCCTGTTGTGGCCTGCATGCCGGCGTCGGGAACGCCCACTGTGTCATCGTCGCTGCATGCTGTGGCGGCCAGCGTCATGCCGGCGGCCAGTATAATATTGATGATATGTTTCATAATGCTCTTTTTAAAATGTGATTCATTCAACTCCCGCCAGATACTTCAGCGCGTTCACGGTCAGCGTGATGCGGTTCTGCCGGTATGTGTTCGCGTCGCCGTTGGCTATGTTCCACTCATATCCGCCCGTGCCGATGAGCACCACGCGGCCGGCCGTTGCCGTGCGTGCGGGGAACTCGACGATGGCCGTCTTGTTTGAGTCGTCGGTCTCGTGAGCCAGACGGCGGCCTCCGGTAGCACGTTCCCATCCTTCGAGCGAATGGTCGGGATAATCCCAGATGTTCCAGTCCACCTGAGTGTTCTTTGTTGCAAAACCCGCGTCAACGAGCCAGACGGGAGCATCCATCGCGGTCTCCATGCCGCTGAAGACGGGATGGTCGGGCGTGTCGACAGCAAATCCGAGCGGCGCGTCGATGACGGCGGCCACGTCACTCTTGTTTTGGGCGTTCGGCTCGCGCTGGTCGATGGCTATCTGATAGACATCGTTGATATACTTGCAGGCGTAGCGAGAGAGCAGCAGGCTGCCGCCACGGGCATAGTATTCCTTTATAGCGTCGCGCGAATCCCATCCCTGCGACGGCCATGTGTCATCGTCGCAGTGCCACCAAAGGGCCTTTATCTCCGACGGGTCGAGCTGCACGGCACCACTGATGAGGTCCTGCATGGATATGTAGCGCGAGCGGGCCACGTTGGCCAGCATCCACTCTGCGGCGGCACGTTCCTCATCCTTCAGTCCGCCGACGTTGGCGGCCGTGCCGATGAATGCCGTTACGGGCATGTCGGAAGCCACGGCCGAGACAGTATATGGCACGCTGAGACCGTGGTTTGTCACGGTGAAGGTTACCGGCGAGGTGAAGTCGACAGTGCTGCCCGCAGCCGGATCGGCCACGGCACCCTCGCTCAGAGAGTATGTCACTGTCAGCCTCGTGACGTCGGTGCCATACGGCAGATATACCGTAATGGTGCGTGCGGCGTTGTCGATGGTTCCCTCGTAGCGTGCTCCGGAAGCGTCAGACAGCGTGAATGACTCGAAGGCAGCCTCGTAACAGCGCGCCGTTACCGTGTAGTCAATGTACGTGTTGCCATTCGTAATCTTATAGACCACGGGCGATGTGAAGTCAACCGTGCTGCCCGACGGTATATCCGACGTAGCACCGGCCGACAAAGTCAGTTCCGGGCGGAGCGCGGTAAGGTCGGTTCCGGGCGCGAGGCGCACCGTTACGGTCTTGCCGATGTTGTCTATCTCTCCTTCCTCTCCGTTGACAACGAAGCGGGTTATGTAGCAGTCGCCGTCCATACGGAGGTCGCTGCCGTCCAGCCCGTCGGTGCATGCGCCCATGACAAGGGCGAGGAGACAGAGCACGAGGGCCGATAATGATTTGTTCTTTTTCATTGGATAATTCATCTTTTGGGGTGTATATGGGGAGTTAAGAAGTTAAAGGGAGTTATCGCGGCTACGCCGCTAAGGAGTTAAGCCAAGTGCTTTCAAGGCATGGCAGAATCCTTTCCAACAATTATTCGTATTCAATCCTTCGTTTCTTTGCGCTCAATCCTTTATGCCGGTATTGGCTTAACTCCTGAGCGACCGCAGGGAGCGGTAACTCCATTAACTCCTTAACTCCTGAAAAAACTCCTTAAATTAAAAACCTACTCCCACCCGCAGTTCTGCACATACACACCGTTGCTGTAGTTTATCTGCTTCTGCGGTACGGGACAATACTCGTTCTTGTTTTTGGTGAAATAAGCGTCGTTGAGATATGAGCGGCGGTTTTTCTCGCTGCCGTAGTAGGCGTTCATGACCTCGTCGGCCACGCCCCAGCGCACAAGGTCGAAGAAACGGCCGCACTCCATGGCCAGCTCCAGACGGCGTTCCGTGCGCACGGCCCGGCGCGCTTCGTCCACACTCCACGGCGTGTTGTACGTTCCTATCTTATACTTGGCCGGATAGTCGAAGATGAGCGTGGTGCTCTGTGCGGCACGCCGGCGCAGCGAATTGACTATGCTGCGGGCATCCTCCAGATTGCCGCCGGTCTCGCCGAGTGCGGCAAGCTCCACTTCGGCCTCGGCGCGCATCAGGAGCACGTCGGCGTAGCGCAGCACAATCCAGTTCTTGGAGTTGGCATAGAACGGGCCGTTCTTCTTCAGACAGTCACACTCCTTGTCCACATTCTCCTTCATCGAGGCGTAGTAGCCGTAAATCTGCGGCGCACGGGCCCACGCCTCGGTATAGTCGACGTTGACATTATACTTATAGGGGAAGCCCGGCATGGCCACGGTGTGGAACAGACGCGGGTCGACGTTGTCGTGCGCGGCGTCATAGTTCTCCGCATTGGCGTTGGCGGCGGGCAGTCCGTCTATGTCCGTCCTGAAGGCGTTGACGAGGTTCTGGCTCGGCTTGTTGAAGTCGCAGCAGCCTATCCCCTGCGGTGCGGTAAGCTCATAGGCGAAGTTGAGGTTGCCGTATTTGGTGCCGTCATCCTGCGAATACTGTATCGCCCATACCGACTCACGGCCGTTCTCATACGTCCCGGGAAGGAAGTTGAAGGCATAGTCGTCCTCCAGAGCGTTGCCGCTCTTGGCGTATATGTCCGCCGCGGTCAGTTCGATTACCTTCTTCAGGTCGGCGGCGTTCACCGACGTTATCTCATTCGTCCGCGCGTCATCCTGCCGGTAAGCCTTGAAAAGATAGGTCTTGGCCAGATATGCGGCGGCAGCGGCACGCGTGGGGCGGCCCTTGTCGGTGGGCTGTACGGCGGGAAGATTGTCGTAGGCATACTGAAAATCGTCGGCCACCTTCTGCCACAGTTCGTCGTTGGTGTAGACACGGTTTGAAATCCGGCGGTAAGCCTCGGTGTTATCCTCTATGTTTTCGTCTATCACGGGAACATACTTGTACAGTTCCTTGAGCTTGAACATGAAGTGACCGCGGATGAACCGCATTTCGGCCGTGCGCTCCTTCTTCTTGGGGAAGTCCTCTTCGGTCACGCCGGCAAGACTGCGCAGGGCGTCGTTGGCGCGGTTTACACCGCAATAAAGGCGGTACCACAGGTCGTCAAACATCCACAAATCGGCCGTGAGGCCGCGGGCAATCTCGGCATAATACATGTGGGAGCCATCCTCGGTGTTGGCACCTCCCTTGTATGCGTCGTCCGAACGGACGTTGCCCAACTGCCAAAGCTGGAACGAACTGTTCATGTCCTCGCCCGTCACCATATAGGCGTATGCCGATATGACCATACTCTCCACATTCTCAGGAGCGGAAACCTGCTCGTTGTCGAGTATTCCCTTCGGCTTTGAAGAGTCGAGGAAATCGTCGCATCCGGTCAGCGACAGGGTCATTGAGCCAAGCATCAGCGATGCTATGATATATCTTGTTTTCATATAATAATTGTCGTTTTGATAATTTGTTACTGACGTTTAGAATCCGACGTTGATACCGAATGTAAGGTTGAGCGGTATGGGATATCCCGTTGTGGGATTCTCCGGATCCATTCCCGTGAACTTGCCGCTCTTGATGGTCAGCAGATTCTGTGCGCTGAAATAGACACGCAGCTTCTGCATGGCGGCCGCTTTCGCAATTCTTTCCGGGAAGGTGTAGCCCAACTGGAGCATGCGCAGCTTGAGGTAAGAGCCGTTCTCGATGAAGTAGGTGGAGAAACGGGCTTCGTTGTTCAGGTCAGACATGCTCACGGCGGGAATGTCCGAACCCTGATTCTGAGGCGACCATGCGCCGAGCAGACGGGTTGTGCGGTTGGCGTTCATGTCGCCGAGCGACCAGAAGTCGGAGTTCTTCTTGATGGCACTCACGTCAACATCCGCACCCTGCACACCCTGCCAGAACATGGTGAAGTCGAAACCCTTATATCCCAGAGTGACATTCAGGCCGTAGGTGAAGTCCGGATTGGGGTCGCCAATCCACGTGCGGTCGGCGGTATCGATGATATTGTCGCCGTTGACATCGCGGTATCTGATGCGTCCGAGACCGGGCCGGCCTATCCGCACGTCATATTGGGCCACATAGTTGTCCACTTCCTCCTGCGTGCGGAAGAGTCCGTCGGCCACATAACCGGCATAGCGGTTGATGGAGCTGCCGATGATGTTCATCGCGCCATTGCCTCCGAAGTCGCCCGTAGAGGCCACGTCGTCGGGCACGAAGAGCACCTTGTTGCGGTTGAGCGAGAGGTTTCCGTTTATGTCGTAGGACAGTCCGCAGGCGGTAGTGTGGCGGAAGCCGAGATTGAGCTCGAATCCCTTGTTGCTCATGCGGCCCACGTTGCGCCACTGTCCGCCGCCCTCGCCTATGACGGCGATATACGACGGTTTGATGAGAATGTCTTTCGTGCGCTTGTCGTAGTATTCGACGCTTCCGTAGAGGTCGCCGCCAAAGAGCTGGAAGTCGGCACCGACATTGGCCTGTGTGGTGGTTTCCCATTTCAGATTGTCGTTCCTGAGCTGTGTGCGGCGGAAGCCCGAGGGAAGTTGCGAACCGCCGTTAGAGCCGGTTATGTCGTATGACGTTCCGTAGGTAGGGGCGTCGCCCGTGCCGTAGTTGGCATCGTAAATGGAGTAGCGTGCCATGTTGTCGATAGACTGGTTGCCGGTCTGTCCCCATGCGGCGCGCAGCTTGAGGTCGCTGACCACGCCGCTGATGCCTTTCATGAAGCTCTCCTCACTGATGCGCCATCCGAAGGAGAAGGCCGGGAACGTACCCCAGCGGTTGTTGCTGCCGAAGCGTGACGAACCGTCGCGGCGTATCGTGAACGAAGCCAGATAGCGGTCGGCATACGAGTAGTTGACCTTGCCGAAGAACGAGGCCAGCGAATATGTGCCGGCACCGCCGCCGGCTATCGACTGGCCCGTACCGGCACCGGGATACATATAGTCGGTGGAGATGATGGCGAAGTCCTCGCGGTAGGCAGACAGATTTACGTCATCCTCGCGGTTCAGTTCCGTTCCCAACATGACATCAAGCTTATGCCCGCCCAATACGACATTGTATGTTGCGATGGCGTTCCACATCCATTTGGTCCAATGCTCCTGCCCCATATATACGGCGCTGAGATTATCGGAGAGAAACCCGTTGGTGTATGGCAGCGTGTAGCTCATGGCCAGTTTCTGTGCATAGTCAAGACCGAAAGTGCTGCGCAGGTTGAGACCCTTCAGCGGATTGATGTTGATGTGGGCATCGCCGAAAAGGCGCCAATAGGTATATTTGTTGTCCTTGTTGTATTCATTCACGCGGACAATGTTCTGACGGTCGGGCATGGTAGAACTCGGACCGCCCCAACCTTTGCCGTCAACGGTGCGGACGGGAATCATCGGCAGCGAAATCATGGCGTCGTTGATGATGCCGCCCGGGGCCTGCACCTCACCCGTGCGGTTGATGGTGAAGTTCTCGCCCACCGTTACGATATCGCCGACAAGCTTGTATTCAGAATTCATACGGGCAGAAATGCGGTCGAACGAGCTGTGCTTTATCAGACCGTCGTTCTTGTAGTATCCCAATGAGAAGAAATAGTTGCCACGCTCGGTGCCGTTGGTCATGGAGAGGTTGTACTGCTGGATGACTCCCGTGCGCGTCACCTCGTCAAACCAGTCTGTGCCGGCCGACGTGGCTATGGTGTTGTCCCTGTCGAGATACTTGGGCAGCGACATCGAGTGGAGTACGGGGTAGCCCGCTGCATCATAGCCCCAATCATAACGGTAGCCGATAGGGTTTGAGTTGGGGTTTGTGCCCGAGTTGGTATAGGCTGTCCAAAGCGTGCGGCCGTACTGCTCGGTGTTCATCATGTCGAGTTTGCTCTGGAAAAGCGACATTGATACAGAGGCGTCGAAGTTTACGGCCAGACGTCCGGTCTTGCCGCGCTTTGTCGTGATGATGATTACGCCGTTGGCTGCGCGCGAACCGTAGATGCTGGCCGACGAGGCGTCCTTGAGTACCTGTATGGACTCGATGTCACTGCCGTTGAGTTCGTGCATGCCCGACTGCGAAGGCACACCGTCGATGATGTAGAGCGGGTCGTTGTTGTTCATCGTACCGATACCTCGGATGCGCACAGTGGCCGCTCCGCTCGGATTGCCGTCGGCTGTGACATACATGCCCGGCACGCGACCCTGAAGAGCCTTCACGGGGTTGTTTTCACCTTCTTTCATCATTTCGTCGATGCTGACCACCGAAACGGCACCGGTAAGGTCGGCCTTGCGCTGGGTCATGTAGCCCGTCACCACCACCTCGTCCATCACGCGGCTGTCTTCCTCCATCGTGATGTCGAGCCGCGGGGCGGCCTTCACCGTCACCGTCTTCATACCTATATAAGATATGGAGAGCGTGGCTCCGCTGCCGGCCTTCAGGCTGAAGTTGCCGTCGAAGTCGGTCACCGTGCCCTTGCCGCCGGCGCTCTCGTCGCGCACGGTGGCTCCGATTATTCCCTCGCCGCCGGCGGTCTTCACCGTTCCGGAAACGTCGATTTGCTGTGCCGTGGCTGTCAGCGAGCAGGCAAGCATGATAATCGTGCAAAACAGGATTCTCTTTACTTTTTCCATTGTTTGCTGTTTTTTGGTTAGTTGTTGTTTTGTTAATGGTACGAAAAATATCTGCCGCAAAGTTATCATGAACCGGCCCGCAAAGATAAAAAATATATTTCAGATGATAAAAAAAATCGTTCATGTAACATTTTTGATGCCTTTTGAACGATTTTTGGGATTGCACGTGACTGATGTTTTGTCCGTTTTATTCCTAAAATTTAACATTTCTTTTTTCTCGAAATAGAACGGCGGTAAGGCCGTTTTTGCCTTGTCATCACACCGTTTTCATGCCCCGAGCTTGCCTTTAGGCCCTCCTTACACTCCGTTTACGGCGTACTTGCGTTGCCGTTACGGCCTAACCGTGATGCAACTACGGCCTAATTGGAGTGTAAAAAGGGCCTCTCTGCTATCTCAACAAATTAACATTCGCGTAACACGCTGACTGTCAGCGTTCCCCATTTCGGCGAAAAATCGCGTATTTCGCGCCGTAGTGCGGAAATCGCGGTCAGGGTGTCGTTTAACATACGTTAAAGTAAATATAATTCAGACACAGCCGTCTCTGGCACATTCTGAGGCGCCTCTCTTTCTGCATCCCGGGGCGGATTGCCTGCCAAAACATGGTGCGGAAAAATATTTTGATACTTTTTTCTGTTTTATTTATTCATGTATGAAAAAGAAATTGTATATTTGCAGAAAATAAACATCGTTAACCTGACAATATGGCGAAACTATCCAAATGGTCTGATGATTATTGGCTGTTGCTTATGCAGCTTTACCTGCGGAAACCCGTGGGAATGAAACCTATGTACTGCAGGCCGATGGTTGAGTTGAGCCTCGAGCTGCACATACGGCCTGCAGTACTGTTTGCCCGGATGTGCGAGATTGCGAATCAGGAAACGCCATATATAGAACGCCTGTGGGAGACCTACGGCAACAACCTGCGGCGGCTGTCGGCAGCGGTGAAGCGTCTGCGCACCATGACCGGTTTCTGCAACGCCGATGCTTTTTATGATGGTGTTGACACGATGGAAACGTTCGAGCATGACTTCCGTCCGGTATGTGCGGGCGTCAATATCACGCCTGTAATGCTCATACTCATTGTCGACCTGTATTTCCGTCTCACGCCGGCCACGATGGTGCCCGAGACGCCCGAGGTGGCGGAACTGGCGCGCCTGATGAAGATCTCGCCCGCCGTGATAGGCGATGTCCTGCAACTGTACCAGCATTTTGACCCCTATCTGAGCCGGCCGGCCAATCTCAAGCTCCTTTCCTCGCCGCTCATGTCTGCCTGCCGCTCCATCTGGCAGCGTTTCGGCAACAGCAACATAGAGAGCCTCGCTTCGTATGCGGGGGAGCTGAAGGAGTATTTCCGCCCCCTGTTAGTATAATTTGAATCTGAGGTTGTCATACAGCTTGTGCCTTGAGATCGTTTGGGTTTTGACACAGCCTCCAAAAAGAGGGTGTATCAAAATACATACCCAATACTCTGTAGGGACATATTCTTGTATTTGTCCGCTCGTAACATGTTGATATTCAACGACTGCTTAACGGACAAATACAAGAAAATGTCCCTACAATGCGTTTCCTTTGCATTTTTATACATACTCCTACAGTATGTGAATTTATTCTGCCAACGGGTAAATACTACTAAATAAAAACCGTTAAGTTTTCCTTTCTTCTTTTTTTTATTTAAATTTGCAGGCGAAAACGACACGATAAATTCATATTGGTTTATGGCTCAAGGTCAGGTTCAAGTACAGAAACAGGAACAGGCGCTCAAGCAGACGCAGAACTTCTCGCAGCAGCAGCTTTTGCAGGCCCATCTGGTGGAGTTGCCCATCAATCAGCTGGTGGAGCGGATAAACGCCGAGATGGACGATAATCCTGCACTTGAAGCGGAGTCACCGGGCGATGACATGTCCGCGGCAAATGCAGACTACGATGACGGTCCGCACGACGACACCGGTGCTGATGACGATTTTGATGTGCGCAACGAGCGCGAGGAGCGGCAGTCGGCTCTTGATGATGCCCTGAGTAACATAGGGCGTGACGACGAAGACCTGCCCGTGTATCATGGCGGACTCAACACGCAGGACGAACGTGAGGACATGGTGTATGGTGAGGCCGTGTCGTTCTACGACCAGTTGAAGGAACAGATGGGCGAGATGGACCTGGATGACAACGAGCGCCAGATAATGGAATATCTGATAGGGTCGCTCGACGATGACGGACTGTTGCGCAAGAGTCTTGACTCAATAGCTGACGAACTGGCCATATATCAGGGTGTGGACGTTGGAACCGCCGACATAGAGCGTGTGCTCGACATGATGCAGCAGTATCTCGACCCGCCTGGCATAGGGGCACGCAGCCTGCAGGAGTGTCTGTCGCTGCAGGTGATGCGCAGGCCCGACTCGCGCCTGAAGACACTGATGGTGGAGGTGATAGGGCGGTACTTCGACGATTTCACTAAGAAACACTGGCAACGCATACGCACGGCACTTTCACTGACAGAGATACAGGCCGGAGTGCTGATGGACGAGCTGCGCAAACTGAACCCCAAGCCCGGAGCGTCGATGGGCGAGACGGTGGGGCGGAGCATGCAGCAGATAACACCCGACTTTATCGTCGACACCCATGAAGACGGCAGCGTGACCTTCTCGCTCAACAGCGGCGACGTGCCCGAACTGCACGTCTCGCAGTCGTTTGCCGACACCCTGCGCGAGTATCAGGAGAACAAGGCCGGCATGAGCCGGCAGATGAAGGAGGCCCTGCTGTATACCAAGAAAAAGGTTGAGGCTGCACAGGGGTTCATAGAGGCCGTAAAGGTGCGCCGTCACACGCTTATGGTGACCATGCAGGCTATAATACACTGGCAGCACCGTTTCTTTGAAGATGGTGACGAGGCGTCGCTGCGCCCGATGATATTGAAAGACATTGCCGAGAAGACCGGGCTCGACCTGTCCACAATCTCGCGCGTGAGCAACAGCAAGTATGCCCAGACGCGTTGGGGCACTTTCCCCCTGCGCCACTTCTTCAGCGACAGCTATGTCACCGGCAGCGGCGAGGAGCTGTCGACGCGCCGCATAAAAGCCGCCCTGCGCGACATCGTCGATGCCGAAGACACCGCCCGCCCGCTGAGCGACGATGCCCTGCGCGACGAGCTCAACAAGCGCGGCTATCCCATCGCCCGCCGCACTGTGGCCAAGTATCGTGAACAACTCGGCATACCCATTGCCCGTCTGAGGCGGAATCTGTGAAGATAAGGGGATATTCTAGAAGCCGGCAAGCCCGGTCGGGATATCTGTCAGATAAAAAAGTAAACGAAGAGAAAGATGTTAGACAAAGAGCATCAAAAACGGCTTTATCATACGGAAAGACACAAAAGCACACGCACCAAGAACATTATTCTGGCGGCGCGGGTGTTCAGCATGTTGTTTTCGCCGTTCTACCTGCCTTTGGTGGGGCTGGTGGCATTGTTTCTGTTCAGCTATCTCAGTCTGTTGCCGCTGTTTTACAAGATTAATGTACTGGCCATCGTGGCCGTATTCACCATTGGTTTCCCGATGATGTTCATACGTCTGTACCGGTTTTCTCAGGGCTGGACGCGGATAGAACTGGGACACAAGGAGCGGCGCATGGTGCCTTACGTGATATCCATCGCGTGCTATCTTGCATGCGTTTATACCATGGAGCGTTTTCACATTCCCCATTTCATGGGCAGCATCATCACGGCGGCACTGATAGTGCAGATAGTCTGTGCCATAATCAATGCCTGGTGGAAGATAAGCACCCATACGGCGGCTATCGGCGGTATGGCGGGGGCACTGTTCTCGTTTGCAGAGATTTTCGGTTTCAATCCGGTGTGGTGGATGTGCCTGATATTCCTGCTTGCCGGACTGCTCGGCACGAGCCGCATGATTCTGCGGCAACATTCGCTGTCGCAGGTGGTGGGCGGATTCTGTATCGGCATGGTTTGCTCGGCACTTACAATACTGTTCGTGTGAGTATAAGTGTATTTGAGTGAAGAACGAAGAGGGAAGAGTGAAGAATCCGAATGAAGAGTGAAGAATCTAAGTGAAGAACGAAGAGTCTAAGTGAAGAACGAAGAGGGAAGAGTAAAGAATCCGAATGGAGAATTAAAAAATAATAAATAATAAATACAAAATAAAAAGAGGTATGACTCCAATAGTAAGTGTTATCATGGGCAGCACGAGTGACATGCCCGTAATGGAAAAGGCCTGCAAGTTTCTTGATGATATGCAGGTGCCGTTTGAAGTTAATGCGCTGTCGGCCCACCGCACACCCGATGCCGTAGAGCAGTTTGCACGTGAGGCAAAGGACCGCGGCATAAAGGTGATAATAGCCGGTGCAGGCATGGCTGCCGCATTGCCCGGAGTGATAGCCGCATCGACCACACTGCCCGTCATAGGAGTGCCCATCAAGGGTATGCTCGACGGTCTTGATGCCATGCTCAGCATCATACAGATGCCCCCGGGGATACCCGTGGCCACGGTAGGGGTGAACGGCGCGCAGAATGCGGCCATACTGGCTGTGGAGATGATGGCGCTGGCCGATGAGGCGCTGGCTGCACGTCTGGCCGACTTCAAGAGCGGGCTGAAGGCTAAGATAGAGAAGGCCAACAGGGATTTGGCAGAGATAAAGTACACGTTTAAGACGAACTGACCTCAGTTCAGAGTTCATTTCAGTTCAGAGTTCAGAGTGATGAGTGAAGAGGTATGATTACTTTCAGGATTAGGCCCTGTCGGTGATAAGATTAGGCCCTGTCGGTAATCATACCTCTTCACTCATCACTCTGAATTCTAAACTTAAAAAAACAAGTATTATGACAGATTTGTTCAATTACTCCCGCCGCCGGTCATCGGTTGTCAATATAGGCGGAACGCCGCTTGGCGGTGACAATCCTGTGCGCGTGCAGTCGATGACAACCACGCAGACCACCGACACCGAAGGGTCCGTTGCCCAGGCTGAGCGCATTGTGGATGCCGGAGGCGAGTATGTGAGGCTGACCACGCAGGGTGTGCGTGAGGCCGAGAACCTGAAGAACATCAGTGAGCGGCTGCGGGCCGACGGATATACGGTGCCCATTGTGGCCGATGTGCATTTCAATCCTCGTGTGGCCGATGTGGCGGCACTGTATGCCGAAAAGGTGCGTGTAAACCCCGGCAACTATGTCGACCCTGCACGCACGTTCAAGCAGTTGGAGTATACCGACGGGGAGTATGCCGCCGAGTTGCAGAAGATAGAACAGCGCTTTGTGCCTTTCCTCAATATATGCCGCGAGCACCATACGGCAGTGCGCATAGGTGTCAACCATGGGTCGCTCTCCGACCGCATCATGTCGCGTTATGGCGACACGCCCGAGGGCATCGTGGAGAGTTGTATGGAGTTTCTGCGCATCTGCAAGCGGGAGAAGTTTGACGATGTGGTCATCTCGATAAAGGCGAGCAACACCGTTGTCATGGTAAGGTCAGTGCGTCTGCTCGTCGATGCCATGGAGCGCGAAGACATGCACTACCCGTTGCACCTCGGAGTGACCGAGGCCGGCGAGGGTGAGGACGGACGTATCAAGAGTGCCGTGGGCATAGGTGCGCTGCTGGCCGACGGCATCGGCGACACCATACGTGTGTCGCTCAGTGAGGAGCCGGAGGCTGAGATTCCCGTGGCGCGTCATCTTGCCGACTATATCGCGGGTCGTGCGGGGCACATGATGATTCCGGCAGCGGCATGTGAGAGCTTCGACTGGCTGCATCCGGAACGTCGGAAGACCGTGGCGGCAGGAAATATCGGCGGAGAGAATGTGCCGGTGGTGGTGGCCCCCCTCTGTCCCCCAAAAGGGGGAAGACCTGCGGATGAGGCTGAAACCGCTAAAGCATCGAACGTTGTCCCCGACTATATATATATAGGTGGAAAACTGCCCGACAATCCCGTTGCGGGCTGCAAGTATATCGTAGACTTCGATGTGTATCAAGAACTGACCGGTGATAGTGTATCATCTCAGTGTGCCACAACATCCTCTCAAGGTTCCACCACTTCATCCCCCCTTGGGGGGACCGAGGGGGGCTTTGGCCTTTACCCCATTTTCCCCCATACCGCCATGCCGTTCATCGGTTCGGTGCAGGCTGATGTGAAGTTCCTTGTGTTGCAATACGGTGTGCCCGTGGAGGAGTATGCGGCCTGTCTGCGCCGGCATCCCGAGGTTGTGGTGGTGTGTGTGAGCAACCATCCCAACCGTCTTGGCGAACAGCGCGCTCTGATACATGAAATGACGGCGGCCGGTCTGACGAATCCCGTGGTCATCTGCCAGATGTACCGTCATTCCCAGGAGGAAAAGGGTGACTTCCAGCTCGAGGCTGCCGCTGATATGGGAGCGCTGATGTTCGACGGACTTTGCGACGGCATCTGGCTCATGAACGACGGCACGCTGTCGGCATCCGACATCAGCGACACCGCCTTCGGCATATTGCAGGCAGCGCGCCTGCGCACGTCGAAGACAGAGTATATCAGTTGTCCGGGCTGCGGCCGCACGCTCTACGACCTGCGCTCCACCATAGCACGCATAAAGGAGGCCACGGCGCACATGACAGGTCTGAAGATAGGCATCATGGGCTGTATCGTTAACGGACCGGGCGAAATGGCGGATGCCGACTACGGGTATGTGGGTGCCGGCCGCGGCAAGATATCACTCTACCGCCGCAAGGAGTGTGTGGCAAAGAACATTCCCGAGGAGGAGGCCGTGGAGCGGCTTCTCGAACTCATCAACGGAGATAAGGGATGAGGCTTATTCTTTTGGACAGAAAGACATAGTAATTACATATTTATTTAGCATACAATGAGAAAATTCATCCTTCTCCTGTTTATTGTCATTATGGCTTTTCCCCGCATGTCGGTAGGCGTAAACCGTACAGAAGCGTTGCTCATCGATGTGAAAGGAGGAGTTCGTAAAATGATTTGCAGTACAGGGTCTGTCTACGGCGAAACCCAACTGACTGTTTATTATGATTCTATCGGGAAACCAATGCTGTTGGTGGAGTATAGTGACTATACTTTAGGTGCAAAACAAAGAGTCGATACGATGATTGTCACCCAAGATTTTAAAGGTGTTTATAAGGCGAGCGTGACAATGAAAGACGGCCGGGTGACAGACTACAAGAGCGGGAAGTGGAAAGGGGTATATAAGGTGGATTTCAATAGATGGCCATGGAACTTGTCGGATTTCGTTTATGATGACCGGGGAAATTGGACTTTGGTAGAGAGTGGCGCATATGACATAACACGTGAAATGTTCTACACTCTTTCTCCCGAAGACGAAGCTCTCGTGGCAGCCTATTCCGCCAAACGGGAACAGATGACGTATTCTGTCATTCCTGCTCCGGTCAGAAAATATTGGCCTTTTGCCGGGTTGATAGTATTCGGTGCAGGAGTATGCATCGCGATGGTGCTCCTGAACAGGATTGACCGGGAATCGTCCGAATCCATGCGCAAGAAATCTGCTGTTGCCGTCGCCCTCGGATGTGCCGGTGTGTATATGTTGGCTTGGTATGAGATTCCCGATTGGGGCGTGTGGTGGCCGGTGGGTTGCTCGGCGGTGCTTCTTGCAGGTGTTGCATGCTATTTCCACAAAGTGCGGAACATCATGATCCGTAGGAAGTATGAATCGAATGCGGATATAGGATCTATAGCTTCCATCTCAACATTAATCTTGGCTTTTACCGGTATCCTTCTCGGTTTGCTGGTCTGGAGTTCTGCATGGATGTCCATTCCACTTGCTATTGTTTTCGCATTATCAACAATAACGATCTTAGTTAGCAACACGAAGAGATGTCCGACTTGCCACGCCATCGATTCGTTTTATGTCGTTGGACGCGTCAACACTGGCATACATACCGATGTTCGTAGTCAAGAATCGGTACATACCGGTCCGTGGAAAGACAAGGAGGTTTATTCTGCAAATAGCGACTATCATTCACGTTCGCAGGCAAATAGACGTCACACCATAACGGAAACCACAACCCGCTACCAGAAGTACAAGATAAAGTACAGATGCTCAAACTGCGGATATGAATTCATGTCGGTGGAAATGCGTGACCGCATAGGTTCTGAAGCCAATAAGTCGTATTATGACGAAAAGGTGGAAAGACGCATAGACATACACTAACTGAACAGTTCGCGCAGTACGTCGAGTGAACGCAGTTCGGGAAAGTCGGGCATGTGTATGCGGTAGTAGCGGATGATGATTTCGAGCATGCGGTTGCGGTCGTCGCGTGACATGCGGTAGAGGTGCATCGTGGCAAAGCGCATGCGCATCATCAGACTGGTGCGTGCCGCGTCGGCTGGTTCTATCACATCGTGGTGGAGCGGGCGGACGGCGGTGAAGCAGCCCGTGCGCAGGTCGAACCACGCCCCGGACGTGTAACCGTCGAGATTGGGATAGAAACCGAGGAAGAGGGACAGGCGCATGAGGAAGACAAGATGGAAGTTGGCATAGCCCGAAGTGCAGCCGTCGAGCCATTGCAGACTGTCGGCCGTGTATTCAAACAGCGGCTCGTTCTGCTGTTCGCAGCGCAAGGCATGACACAGAAATTCGGAAACGAAGAGTGAGACGGAGAGCTTGACGGGGTCGGACAAAAGCGAGACATATGGCACGGCAAGGCGCACATCGTGCAGCTTCTGTATCTGTACGCGCGGCCGGATGTCGCACCCTATGTCGAGCATCGTGAGCGGTTGGAACATCTGGCGGCGCATGCCCTTGCCCGATGTCCGTGAAACGGTAACGGCAAACGACATCCGACCGTAACTGCGTGTGAACATGTCTACTATCATACGATGTTCACCGTATTTGATGTTTCGCAATACGATAGCCCGCGTTTTTGTCAACATAGACACAAAGATAATGCTTTTTAGGCAGAAAATCACCACGTTAGTGCATTTTTCTCAAAAAAAATTTTGTTGTATTGAATAAAAGCAGTAACTTTGCACCCGCAAAACAGTTAAAGGGGTCCCTTCGTCTATCGGTTAGGACGAGAGATTTTCATTCTCTAAAGAGGAGTTCGACTCTCCTAGGGACTACAAAGTTAAAATAAGAATACGATAATTAAGATGGCAAATCACAAATCAGCAATTAAGAGAATCCGTCAGAGCAAGAAAAGAGCTCTGCACAACAAATATTATGCAAAGACCATGCGTAATGCAGTACGCAAGTTGCGCGCTATAACGGATAAGGACGAGGCTGCAAAGTTGTATCCTGTCGTTCAGAAGATGTTGGACAAGTTGGCCAAAACCAATATTATCCATAAGAACAAGGCTTCAAACCTGAAGTCAAAGCTCGCTATGCACGTGAACAAGTTGGGATAAGACATTCTCTTATCTTGTGATGTTAAAAAATATAGTGCGGGTCACATTCCGGAATGGAGTGTGACCCTGTTTTGTTTTTGGGGGAATAGGGGATTTCGTGAATTGAGAGTTTCGTGAATTGCGAATTGAAAGTTGAGAATGGATAATTATGATATGCTTCATGATTGCCGTCATCAAACTTTCCTTCAAACTTTCCTTCAAACTTTCCTTCAAACTTTCCTTCAAACTTTCCTTTATGCTGCAAATCATAATTCTCCATTCTCCATTCTCCATTCTCAATTTTTATTAGTAACTTTGCAATCTATAAAGACTATAAACGAATTATGGCAGAAGACATAACGAACGAAAGCAATTATTCCGCGAGTAACATTCAGGTGCTCGAGGGACTTGAGGCCGTGCGCAAGCGCCCCGCGATGTACATCGGCGATATAAGCGAGAAGGGACTTCACCATCTTGTCAACGAGACCGTGGACAACTCCATAGACGAGGCCATGGCCGGATACTGCACCCATATAGAGGTGACCATCAACGAGGACAACTCGATAACCGTGCAGGACAACGGCCGCGGAATCCCCGTTGACGAACACGAGAAGCTGCACAAGTCGGCACTGGAAGTGGTGATGACCGTGCTGCACGCCGGAGGAAAGTTTGACAAGGGCTCATACAAGGTCAGCGGCGGACTCCACGGAGTGGGTGTCAGCTGCGTCAACGCGCTTTCCACACACATGCTGTCGCAGGTGTTCCGCGACGGAAAGATTTATCAGCAGGAGTATGAACAGGGCAAGCCGCTTTACTCCGTGAAGGTGGTCGGCGAGACCGAACTGAGGGGCACACGCCAGCAGTTCTGGCCCGACGGAACGATATTTACCACAACAGAATACAAATACGACGTCATTGCCAAGCGTATGCGCGAGCTGGCATATCTTAACGCCGGCATCACCATCACGCTGACCGACATGCGCCCCGACGAAGAGGGGAAGACACGTCAGGAGGTGTTTCATGCCAAAGACGGACTGAAGGAGTTTGTGCGCTATGTAGACCGTCACCGCACCCACCTGTTTGATGATGTGATATATCTGAAGACCGAAAAGCAGGGCATACCCATCGAGGTGGCCGTGATGTACAATACCGACTACTCGGAGAACATACATTCGTATGTCAACAACATCAACACCATCGAGGGCGGTACCCACCTTGTAGGCTTCCGTATGGCGCTCACCCGCACACTTAAGAAATATGCCGACGCCGACCCTGCCATCTCGAAGCAGATAGAGAAGGCCAAGATAGAGGTGGCCGGCGAGGACTTCCGCGAGGGACTCACCGCCGTGATATCCATCAAGGTGGCCGAACCGCAGTTTGAGGGTCAGACCAAGACGAAGCTCGGCAACAGCGAAGTGGCGGGAGCCGTGCAGCAGGCGGGGGGGGGGGCTCTGGCATACTATCTGGAGGAGCACCCGAAGGAGGCCAAACAGATATGCGACAAGGTCATTCTGGCCGCCACGGCACGTATAGCGGCGCGCAAGGCCCGCGAGAGCGTGCAGCGCAAGAATCCGATGACCGGCGGCGGACTGCCCGGCAAGCTTGCCGACTGCTCCAACAAAGACCCGAAGGCCTGCGAGATATTCCTCGTCGAGGGAGACTCGGCCGGCGGCTCGGCCAAGCAGGGCCGCGACCGCTACACGCAGGCCATTCTGCCGTTGCGAGGCAAGATACTGAATGTGGAGAAAGTGCAGTGGCACCGTGTGTTCGAGGCCGAGTCGGTGATGAACATCATCCAGAGTATCGGTGTGCGCTTCGGTGTGGAAGGCGAAGGTGACAAGGAGGCCAATATCGACAAGCTGCGCTATGACAAGATTATAATAATGACCGATGCCGACGTCGATGGTTCACACATCGACACGCTTATCATGACACTCTTCTACCGGTTTATGCCGAAGGTGATACAGGACGGCCATCTTTATATAGCCACTCCGCCGCTTTATCTCTGCACCTACAAGAATCAGGCCAAGGAGTATTGCTATACCGAACAGCAGCGTCAGGCTTTTATCGACAAATGGGGTGGCGGCATAGATGACGGCAAGAACATCCACACCCAGCGGTATAAAGGTCTTGGTGAGATGAACCCCGAGCAGCTTTGGGAGACAACCATGAATCCGGAGACACGTCTGCTCAAGCAGGTGACGATAGAAAATGCGGCCGAGGCCGACGAGATATTCTCAATGCTGATGGGCGACGATGTGGAACCGCGCCGCGAGTTTATCGAAAAGAACGCGACATACGCGAATATTGACGCCTGATATACAGCATAATTGAGAATTGAAAATGGAGAATGGATAATTATGATTTGCTACATAAAGGATAGTTTGAACAAACGATAACCATCAGGCAAATCATAATTATCCATTCTCCATTTTCAATTCTAAATTAAAAAAAGATTCTCACATCGTCTGTATTTTCAGTCCTACAGACAATCCTATTATATCCCACAGACTTACTTTGCCGTCCTGGAACATGGCTCTCAGGTAGATGTCGCATGTGCTTATTTCGTAGAAGGCCGTGAGGCTCTTCATGAATTTGCGGCGGTTGTGCGGAACAATGGCCGTAAAGCGTTGGCCCACAAACACGTTTATGCGTACCTTTGTCGACAGAAACTCATAGTATTTGTCGGGATAACGGTTGGGTTCACGGCCCCAGAACTCATGTCCGAAAACAGTGTTGAAGTATAGTCCGCAAGACAACGGCTCGACGTTGAAGTCTTTGCCGACAGGCAGACGCCACGGCACGAAGTTCTGTTTTATAGTCATTGTCATCTTCGCCCTCCTGCTGTCAAACCGCGGTAGATAACCGAACAGCAGGTTGGTCTCATACTGCCGGCGGTTGCCGTAGTCCCAACCCACACCGGCGGATATCATGCCCATGTTTCCTGCATACTGTATGATGGTCTGTGTGGGAATGAGAAAGTTCCACACCCGGCGGTAGCGGTATATGCGGCGGTCGTAGTTTGTCATGGCGGAGTGGTCATCGGAATTGTCACCGGGGCGGTTTGTGCCGGTGGTGTCGTTGTCGTTTCGTGTGCCGGTAATGGTGTCAGCCGCCGCAACCCATGCCACAACATCCGCCGCTTCCGTGATTTCATTTTCCATTACGGGCATGCCGGCCCCCGCGGCCGGTGATGCAGCCACGAAAAGCATGGATATGCTAAAAATTAATGACTTCATAGGTGTAACCGTCTTTTTTGATTTTGAATAAGAGATAGATGCGGCGGTTGGCACTCGGCGCGCCGTAATACATCACGCCGTCGCCGTAGAGGTCGGCCTCCTGCAGGCAGTGGTCGTGGCCGTTTAGACAGAAGAGCAGACCCGGAAACGACCGTACGTAAAACTCGAAAGCCTTGGCCACATTGTTGTTGAACTGTTCACTGTACGGCCGCGCGTGCATGCAGACGATGGTGCGGTCGAAGAGCGCTGAGTCGGCGGTGCGCTGTTCCTCCATATAGTCGAGATTGGGCACGGCCGCCAGATAGTCGTATTCGGTGGCGTTGGTGTTGAGGCATACGAATTTTATGCGTCCCGCGATGAAGCTGAAGTCCATAGGTCCGTACATCACCGAGTAGGTCTCGTTGCCGGTGCCGAGAAAGTCGTGGTTGCCTATCAGCGCCACGTATGGCACATTCAGGCGCGACAGCCGTTTGCGCTGCCACGTATATTCCTTTGTGGTGCCGCAGTCGGTCAGGTCGCCTCCGTGTATTACGAAGTCAACGTCCGTCCGGCCGTTGATGTCGGCCACCATGTCTTCCGTCTCGCTGTACCATCCGTGCGAGTCGCTTATGAATGCCACAGTGAGGCTGTCTTTGTCGCGGCACGTCTCTTCTATCCGTTCGACGTTGTGTTGGTTTATGTCTTTTTCCCCGTCAAGACGCACGTCATACGGATGGTAGTCGAACACTCCGTTGCATCCGGTGAATAGCAGGCATGAGAGGAAGAGGGTTAGTCGGTTCATGATGTTATAATGGTTGTTTAACCTGTCTTCTGCAAAGATAGTGATAAAAAGGCAAAAAACCGAAACAGGGAATAAAGTTTTGTAGTCGTTTTTACCTGATTATTGGACTTATCAGCCATTAAGAGGTTGTAAACCAGCGCGTGATGGCATAAAAAACAGGGACATGGATAAAACCATGCCCCTGCGGAAATAGAAGAAACTTGTGTTACCTATTGATTTTTCTGTTGTAGGAAATGTTTGATTCCTGTTGTTGAAAGCAGTCCGTACAGTTACTTCAGCTTGTCGTACTCCTCGTCCGTTACGGGGTCGAGCCATACGTTCTCTGTCTTTTCCCCTTCAATCTCGAATGCGAGATGTGCGAACCAGCTGTCGGCAGCCGCGCCGTGCCAGTGCTTTACGTTTGCGGGAATGTGGATGACCGTGCCCGGCAGAATCTCCACGGCCGGCTTGCCTTCTTCCTGATACCATCCGCGTCCCGCAACGCCTATGAGCATCTGTCCGCCGCCCTTCTTTGCCTTGTGTATGTGCCAGTTGTTGCGGCAGCGGGGCTCGAATGTCACATTGGCTATTGGCACCTGCTCCGTCGAGACGCGGGCGAGGTAACTGTTGCCGGTGAAATATTTTGCGTAAGCCGTGTTGGGGTCTCCTATCGGGAAAATCATCTCGCGCTGGAAAGCCGCCCTGGCATCGTCGCCGGCAGTGTCTTCCGCCCACACCTCCTTGGCTATGCGGAATCCGGCCCATGCGTTAGGCCATCCGGCGTAGAAGGCGGCCTGGGTGAGCAGTGCGGCAATCTCCTTGCGGGTGATGCCGTGCTTCTTGCCCATTTCGAGATGTGAACGGAAAGAGGAGTCGATGAGTCCCTTGCCGAGCAGTATGGAGATGGTCACCATGCTGTGGTCGTGAAGACTGAGTGTGGAGTCGTTCCAGACGGCATCGCCGAAAAGAACATTGTCATTAAGCTCCGCAAACTTCGGAGCAAACTCGCCGAGGACCTGCCGGCCTGCGGTCTGTGTTATTTTTTTCTGTGCCATGACATTGAGTGTTAAAATGCTGAATAGCGAGATTAAAATGATTCTGTTCATATTGTTATATTGCTGTTTGTTACGTTTTTTTAATTGATGTCGTTTTTTTTGATTGATGCCTTATCCGACGGTGCAAAGATAGTGTGTTTTTGCCGTTCCGGTTGTAGACAGATTACCGATAGAATAACATTATTTACAGTTTTTGTGCGCTTCGTTTTCTCCCTTTTTTCGCGGTTATTCCGAATTTTGTTGTAACTTTGCTTTTGAAATGCTTAATCCGGTTTGTGCACCGCCCGTGCAGGCGGTGGGCGGAGTTGTCTGCGGTGACGGCCGGATGCGGAAAACCGACATGCGATGGATCAGAGAAATATTAAGGACACAGATATCCAAAGAGCCAAAAGACTGAACGGAGAAAACTTTATCGGCAACGATATTCTGATAACAAACATGCGCGACATGCCTATACCCGACGGCGCGCGTCGCATGAACTTCATCTTCATCACCCTTTGCACCCGGGGCGAGGCACGGTATACCGTCGACACTCAGGAGCAGACGGTGAAGAAGAACGACGTGATAATAATTTCAGAGCGGCATGTTGTGGCCGACTACAAGAAGAGCCCCGACATCGACGGGATGTGCGTAATCATGTCGGTCAAGTTTTTCTATGAGACGATAAGCAGCGTGGGAGACATTTCGGTGATGTTCCTCTTTTCCAAAAACCACCCCGTGGTCAGTCTGACCGAGAAGGAGGTGGACACTTTCACCGGATATTTTGAAATGCTCAGGAGTAAGGTGGCCGACACGCAAAACCATTTTCGCCGCGAACTGGCCCGCACCATCATGCTCACCATGTTCTATGAGATGAGTAATGTCATTTATCGTGTACAACAGGACAATAGCCGCCGCCATACGCGTGCCGACGTGATATTCACCCGTTTCCTGCATCTGGTGGAGGAGAATTTCAAGCGCGAACGCAGGGTGGGGTGGTATGCCGAACAACTGTGCATCACGCCGAAGTATCTGTCGGAGACGGTGAAGAGCGTCAGCCGGCGCACGCCCAACGAGTGGATTGACCGTTACGTGACGTTCGAGCTGCGTATTCAGTTGCGCAACTTCACTAAAAGCATCAAGGAGATAGCCGTGGATATGAATTTCCCCAACCAGTCTTTCCTCGGCAAGTATTTCAAGGAGCATGTAGGCATGTCTCCGTCGGAGTACCGGAGGTCGTGATTCAGTTCAGAGTTCAGAGTGGTGAGTGAAGAGGTATGATTACCCACAGGGCTTGATTTTATCATCAACAGAGCCTAATCCTGAAAGTAATCATACCTCTTCACTCATCACTCTGACCTCTTCACTAAAAGGCCTCTTCACTCATCACTCTGACCTCTTCACTAAAAGGCCTCTTCACTCTCTATGCCGAGTGTTGCCGTGTGCCCATGCGTGCCTCGACAACATTTACCACATAGTCGCCCAGCTTTTCACATTCGCAGATGATGTCCATATACATCGTACCCATTTCGTATGTGTACTCATGGTTGTTGATGTCGTTTATGTTCTGGTTCTTGAGCTGTGAACGGTAGTTGTTTATTTCGTTTTCGATGTTGAACGAGCGGTTCACGTCGAAATTGTCCTTGCGGCCGGTCATGAGCACGTTCATCTGTGTGAGCGAGTCGTCGGTCAGTTCGAACATCTGGTGCAGGTGTTCATACTGCTTTTCCGTGAAATCGTTCTTTCCCGAAATCTTGCGGTTGAGCGTGCGTGCTATGTTGTAGCAGCTGTCGCCGATGCTCTCTATCTCCGAAATCTCGCGGAGCATGGCGCGTATCTTCGCCTTGGTGTCATCACTCAGGTGGGCGTCGCTCACGTTGTTGAGGTATCTGGCTATCTCTATCTCCATGTTGTCGCTGATGCCCTCATACTTCTCGATGCGCGAGTACAGTTTGGTAAACTCCGACGGGTCTGTGGTGCCGAGCAGCTCGCGAACCATGGCGAACATGCGCTGTATGCGCTTGGCGAACGACTGTATCTCCTTTTGTGCCTCGAGCACGGAGAGTTCCGGGGTCTTCATGATGGTGTCGCCACCGATGTAGCGCAGGCGGAAGTCTTCCTCCTCCTCGGCCTTGCGCGGCTTGATGGCCCAGCAGCAGAAACGCTCTATCTGCGGTATGAACCAGATGAGGAAGAAGGTGTTCGTTACGTTGAACATGGTGTGGAACGTGGCCAGAACGAACGACAGGCGCACGGCGTTGATGCTCGACGACGACGGGTCGACACCGTTCAGCGAGCATACGAAGTTGACGAAGGGATAGAACACCAGGAGCACCCACACCACTCCGAATACGTTGAAGAACATGTGCGACAGGGCCGCGCGCCGTGCCTGCGTGTTTCCCGTCATGGCGGCGAGGTTGGCGGTGATGGTCGTGCCGATGTTCTCGCCCATCACGAGGGCGATGCCCGGATATATCGACAGCACACCGCTCGTGCAGAGCACCATCGTGATGGCCATCAGTGCCGCCGACGACTGCACGCAGAACGTCAGCACCGTTCCGATGAGCAGGAAAGCAAGTATGGTGAGATAGTTGTTGGGGTCAAACTGCGAGAAAAATTCGGCCAGCGATGCGTTGTGTGCCAGGTCCATTTCCTTTCCGGTGAGGTTGAGGGTGCCGAGTGCGAAGAACATAAAAGAAGCACCGAAAAGAAAATCGCCTATGTAGCGGTATTTCTTCATGTAGATGAGCATGATGCCTATCAGGAACGCCGGCCACACGAAGTTGGTGATGTTGAACGAGAATCCGGCGCTCATTATCCATGCCGAAAGCGTTGTTCCGATGTTGGCTCCCATGATTACCGATATGGCCTGTGCCAGTGTCAGCAGTCCGGCGTTGACGAACGAGACTGTCATCACCGTTGTCGCGGCCGACGACTGTACTGAGGCGGTTACGAACATTCCCGTGAGCATTCCCGTGAATCGGTTGGTGGTCATAGCCCCGAGCACATGGCGTAACTGCGAGCCGGCCATCTTCTGGAGCGCCTCGCTCATCGCCTTCATTCCGTATATGAGCAGCGCGATGGCTCCAACAAGTTTAAAAATAATAAGTAACGACATATTTTTAATTTTATTAAAATGTCAGTTCCGTACGTTCTCAAATATTTTGATTATCTTTACCGCAGTAAACAAATAACCGTTAAAACATAGAGCTATATGGAAAAAGAAATACAAATTCGTTGCAAAAATAATAAAAAAAAGATAAATATTTGCATCGGAACAACACTTTCTGAAATATTTCGTGAATTAAATCTCGATATGGAATACGGGCCGGTGAGTGCCAAGGTCAACAATAAGGTCGAGGGCATGCACTACCGCGTGTACAACAGCAAGGATATCGAGTTTCTCAGCCTGCGCTCCCCGTCGGGCATGCGCACCTATACCCGCACGCTCTTTTTCGTGCTCTGCAAGGCTGTCCACGACCTTTATCCCGACGGCAGTGTGGTGATAGACATACCCGTCTCCAACGGCTATTACTGCGATTTGCACATAGGCCGCCCCGTGACCGACGCCGATGCCGCGGCCATACGCACGAGGATGCAGGAGATTGTAGATGCGGCCCTGCCCGTGCGCCGCCATGAGTGCACCACCGAAGAGGCCGTACGCATGTTCAGTGAGATGGGGCGCGAGTCGAAGGCCAAACTGCTTGAAAGCACCGGCCGCCTATATACCATATATTATGACATCGACGGTTACCGCGACTATTATTACGGGGTGCTGCTCACCAACACCTCAAAGATTCATCTCTTCGGGCTTGAGAAGTATTACGACGGCCTGCTGCTGCGCATACCTTCGTCCGACGACCCCTCGCAGCTGGGCGAGCTGATACGCCAGGACAAGATGTTCGAGATATTCAAGGAGCACCACCACTGGCAGGACATTCTCGGCCTGTCCACCATCGGCGACCTCAACGAAGCCATAGACAAGGGTTGGACCACCGAGCTTATAAACCTTTCGGAAGCGCTGCAGGAGAAGAAGATAGTAAAGATAGCCGACGACATAGCCTCGCGCCCTGATGTAAGGATGGTGCTCATAGCCGGCCCGTCGTCGAGCGGAAAGACCACCACCTGCAAGCGCATCTCGGTGCAGCTGCTGGCCAACGGCATACGCCCGGTGCCCATTTCGCTCGACGATTATTTCGTCGACCGCGACAAGACACCGCGCGACGCGTCGGGCGATTATGATTTCGAGAGTCTCTACGCCCTCAACATTCCGCTGCTCAACGAGCAGATGAACACCCTCTTTGCCGGCGGAGAGGTGGAGCTGCCGCGTTACGACTTCCCCACGGGCAAGAGTGTGAGCAGCGGGCGGCGGTTCAGGCTCAAGGGCAACGAGGTGCTCGTGGTGGAGGGCATACACGCTCTCAACCCCGAACTCACGGCACACATACCCGAAAACCAGAAGTACCGTGTCTACGCCTCGGCGCTTACCACCATACTCATCGACTCCCACAACTACGTTCCCACTACCGACAACCGTCTCTTGCGGCGCATCATCCGCGACTACAAGTACCGCGGCGTGAGTGCCCGCGAGACCATACGCCGCTGGCCGTCGGTGCGCAACGGCGAGAACCGCTGGATATTCCCCTATCAGGAGCAGGCCGACGTGATGTTCAATACAGCCATGCTCTTCGAGCTGGCCGTCATAAAGACCCAGGCCGAACCGCTGCTCGAGCTTGTTCCGGAGAACTGCGACGAGCACAGCGAGGCCTACCGTCTTCTCAAGTTCCTGCGCTACATCAAGCCCATACCCTACGATCAGGTGCCGTCCACCTCGCTCCTGCGCGAGTTCCTTGGCGGCAGCTCGTTCCGGTATTGACATGCGGCATTTAAAACCTTGGCGTCTCAGCGTTAAAAATCCGCCGCGTCATGAGGCAAAAGTTAGTAATGGGCGTTGCAAAAAAAAAAAAGAAAAGTCAACCAAATATATTTATGAAAAGAAACATCATTTTATTAGTCATCTTCATCATGTCCGCATACAGTGTGCGGGCAGCGGAAGTGAAAGCGTCGTTTTCGTCGGCCCTTTCCTACACACCTTATTACGTTCAGAATTTTGACAGTGAGGAGGAATTCTCCTCATGGACCGTCAAGACAACCAACCCCGGCGGCACATGGGCATTGGCTCCGGGCATGGGCTACAACATTAGCTTCGGCAGTATCGACCCCGACAACAAAAACTCCCTCTGCATCGGTTACAGCAGCAGCCGTCAGGACGAGACCGTCACTTCTCCCGAGATAGACATACGTCCGGGCAGTGTCGTGGAGTATTACAATTACTTCAGTCCGGTGTGGCTCTTCTATGCCAGCTATACATTCTATGCCACCGACGTGGCCACGGGCGACACCGTGCAGTTCATCAACCAGTTCCGGTGGGCGCAGAACACGGCATACGACGAAACCACGTGGAAGAAATTCTCCTTCGACCTCAAGCGTCTGGAGGGCCGCCGGGTGACGTTCTCCTTCCGCTATCAGGGCAGCGACGGCGACGACCAGCTCATCGACGGCTTCCGCGTGATGCAGGTTGACGACGGCGACGATGCCCGCGTGAACATATATCAGGGCGAGACGGTGCAGTTCTACGACCGTTCCGAGGGCAGCGTCAAGTCATGGCAATGGGAGTTTGAGGGCGGCACCCCGTCAGCATCGTCCGAGCGCGACCCCGCGGTGCGCTACGACCGTGCCGGCACCTATTCTGTAAAGCTCACCGTGAGCGACGGCACCACGCAGTCGGAGGCCGTGCGCGAGGGGTATGTCGTTGT
The DNA here is from genome assembly GCF_900549175.1 of uncultured Prevotella sp. Taxonomy (GTDB): domain Bacteria; phylum Bacteroidota; class Bacteroidia; order Bacteroidales; family Bacteroidaceae; genus Prevotella. Next base: position 32,608 of record NZ_URNN01000009.1, read on the forward strand.
CGGCATGCAGCAGCCCGCCGCCCTGATAGGTATGCCCGAAGAGGGCTATCTGTCGCCTTTTGTGGCCACGTTCATACCAACCGGAGTGCCTGTGCAGTTCCACAGCATGTCCACCGGCATGCCCACGTCGTTCGAGTGGCAGTTTGTGGGCGGCACTCCCGAAACGAGCACCGACGAGAATCCCGTGGTCGTGTATGAGAAGAAGGGTCTCTACAGTCTGTCGCTCACCGCGTCGAACAGTGCCGGCGGCGACACCGATGCCATGCTCTATGCCGTGCAGGCCGGCGGCGCGCAGTATGTGTGGAACATTGCTCCCGAAGAAAACTCGTCGCTGGCGCAGATCAAGCTCGGATGGTACGGCAACTATGCCGGTTCCAACTGGCTCGGGCTGCTTGCCTTTGCCGAACACTACGCCAAGCCCCTGGCTCCGGCAACGGTAGACAGTGTCGACATCTATTTCTATTCCGGCCATACAGTGTCGCCCGATGCCGACATCACGTTGAGTGTCTGCCGTCCCGACGCGTCGGGTGCTCCCGGTGCGGTGCTCGGCTCTGTCACGATAAAGGCCGGCGACATAGCCATTGACGACGAGGCGTTTGTGCCCACGCGCTTCTGCCTGCCCTCGCCGGTGGAGATAGACAGCGACTTCTTTGTGGTGATAGAGGGTATACCCAATGCGTCGCAGGATACGGCCCCCTACGACTCCGACGACATTGCCATAGCCTGCGTGCGCCGCAGCGAGGGAGGCAAGACCACCACGTGGCAGCTTGTGGAAGACCAGGACGAGTACGGCAATTCGCTCGGCACGAGCCGGTGGTTTGAGAACACTGACGATGCCGTGTCGATGGCCGTGTGTCCGGTTGTCACCTACGACCGCCCCACGGTTCCCGATGCCATCATCCCCGTTGAGGCTGACCGTACAGCCACCGACGATGCCGTATACACCCTGCAGGGCATACGCGTTACGGGCACCGCATTGCCCTCGGGTATATATATAAAAGGTGGAAAGAAGTTTGTGAAGTAAAAAGGCTGGGGGATACCGTAGGGACACGTTCTTGTATTTGTCCGACATTATTGAATGTCAATATGTTACATGCGGACAAATACAAGAATATGTCCCTACTCTGTGATATACGCCTCTTCCTTCTTGATTTATAGCAGGCCTTGGCTTCCGTTCAGCTCATACAGCCTCATGCTGTGGCTGCCCTTTATCAGTATGTATTTGTTCTCCGGTCGCAGGCGGGCTATCTCCTCCTTCACCTCTTCAACGTTCCTGAACTTACGGAAGGCACATTCCGTCCGGCCGAATTCTTCGCCCACGAGCCACACCTCGTCGAAACCGCAGCGTGTGAGCATGTCTGCAATCTTGCGGTGCTCTTCGGCGCTTACGTCGCCCAGCTCGCCCATGTCGCCGAGTATGGCCATCTTGGGGCTCACCTCCATCATGCGGAAGTTCTCTATGGCTGCGGCCATGCTTGTCGGGTTGGCGTTGTATGCGTCTACAATCAGACGGTTGTGCTCCGTCACGGTCAGCTGCGAGCGGTTGTTGCTCGGCGTGTAGCTCTCTAAGGCGTGGCAGATGCGTGCGGCGTCTACACCGAAGTGGCGGCCCACGGCAATGGCGGCAAGCATGTTGTCGGTGTTGTATGCGCCTATCAGATGCGTCTGCACCTCGTGCCATTCTCCGGCCTCACGGTTGAGGCCATGCTCTTCGCGCCAGCGGAACCGGAGCATCGGGGCGCAGCTCACCACCTCGCCGTGTATGTATGCGTCTTCACCGCCGGGCGTGGTGCCGCCGGCGGCACCTTGGCCGTAGCGCAGTATGTGGGGCAGTCCGGCGGCGATGCCCTCCAGTGTGGCGTTGTCGGCGTTTACGAAGGTCACGCTGTCGGCCTTGCCGCGCAGGAAGTCGTAAAGCTCGCCCTTGGTGCGCACCACGCCCTCGAACGAGCCGAACCCCTGCAGGTGGGCGCGTCCCACGTTGGTTATCAGTCCGCAGTCGGGCTCTACAATGTTCACCAGTGTGCGTATGTCTCCCGGGTGGCTTGCGCCCATCTCCACCACGGCTATGTCGTGTTCTGCCGTGAGGCGTAGCAGCGTCTTGGGCACGCCGATGTCGTTGTTGAAGTTGCCTGCCGTGCAGAGCACGCGGTATTTCTCGCCCAGTACGGCTGCCGTCAGCTCCTTTGTCGTTGTCTTGCCGTTGGTGCCGGTTATGCCTATCACGGGTATGCTGAACTGCCGGCGGTGGTGGCGTGCGAGCTGTTGCAGCGTCTTCAGGCAGTCGTCTACGAGTATGCAGCGTTCGTCTGTGGCATATTCGGCCTCGTCCACCACGGCCCGGGCGCATCCCTTTTCCAGGGCGGCGGCGGCAAAGCGGTTGCCGTCGAACGATTCGCCTTTCAGTGCCACGAATATTGAACCCTGCGGGCAGTCGCGGCTGTCGGTGGTCACCAGCGTGACCGGGGTCTCGCACTGGGCCAGCGCGTTGACCGCCAGGCCCTCCAACAGGATGTTTGCTGCAATTGCTTCCATACTCTCATTCCCCTTTATCCACAGATCAGATGTACGATGGTTCCCCGCTGGACGCTGGAGCCGGGTGCCTCGCTCTGGCTCTGGACCGTGCCGGAGCCTTCGACTGTGCAGTTGAGCCCTGCGGCGTTCAGCATCTGCCGGGCAAAGTCCGCGCTCTTGCCGGTCACGTCCGGCACCTCGGCGTGCTTGCCCTCATAGGTATCGGTATACAGATAAACGGTGGTGCCGTAGGGCACCTCTGCCCCCGCGCGGGGGTACTGGTAGGTGACAAGGGCGGCGGTCTGGTCGGATTCGCTCTCGGCCAGGTGATGCTTCAAACCCTTGATGTTCAGCTGCACCTGCGCGTTGCTCCACTCCTTGCCCGTCAGGTTGGGCACCTTGACGGTGGTGCCGCTGCGGTCCATGCCGTCGGTGGCGATGCCCAGATAGGGCGCGATCTCGCTGATGATGTTGCCCACCACCGGAGCCGCCAGAATGGAGGAATAGTCGGTGCGGGCATTGTTGGGGTCGTCCAGCATGACATAGACCAGGATCTCCGGGTCGTTGGCGGGCAGAACAGCTGCAAAGGATGCCACCTTCTTGTAGTCGCCGTCGGCGCGGCGGTCCATGTTCAGCTGCTCGGAGGTGCCGGACTTGCCGCCGATGCGGTAGCCTGCAACGTAGGCGTTGCCGCCGCCGCCCTGGGTGCCGTCGCCCACCTCAAACTCCATGATCTGGCGGATGGTCTCGCTGGCGCTCTCGCTGATGACCTGGCGGCGGATGTTGGTGCCGATTTCCTGCACCACATTGCCGTTCTGGTCCGTGATCTTATCCACCACATGGGGGGTGACCAGATAGCCGCCGTTGACTGCCGCCGAGATGGCAGTGCACACCTGCAGCGGGGTCACGGCCATGGCCTGACCGAAGGAGGAGGAGGCCAGCTCCACCTCGCCCAGACGGCTCTTGCTGTAATACTGCATGAAGCTGGTCTCATTGGGCAGGTCCACGCCGGTGCGCTCGGTAAAGCCAAAGGCATCAAAGTAATCATAGAACAGGCTGGAACCCACGCGCTGGCCCAGCTGGACAAAGTAGATGTTGCAGCTGTTGCGCAGGGCTTCGGCCAGATTCTGGGCCCCGTGCGCCTTTCTGCCGGCGCAGTGGTAGGTCTGCTTTGCCACGCTGTACGCGCCGGAGCAGTTCAGGGTGGTGTAATAGGTCGCCTTGCCGCTGTCCACACCCATGGCGGCGGTGATGACCTTGAACACGCTTCCGGGGTAGTACAGCTCGGTGATGGTCTTGTTCTTCCACTGGATATCACGGTAATAGC
>NZ_URNN01000010.1 GCF_900549175.1 uncultured Prevotella sp.
CTAACCGTGATGCAAGTACGGCCTAAACGGAGTAAGAGGAGGGCCTCTCTGCTATGTTGACAAATTAACATTTGCGTAACCCGCTGACTGTCAGCGTTCCCCATTTTTACGAAAAATCGCGTATTTTGCATCGTAGTGCAGAAATTGCGGTCAGGGTGCCGCTTAACATACGTTAAAGTAAAATTTATTCCGAGCGTGCATTTCTTTTTCAGGCATAACCGCGTTGGCGGAATTATTCATAAAATGGGCGGTCTTACTGTAGGAGGGTGTATCAAAATGGCTACAATGTGCGTGAACCTTATTTTGACACACCCTCCTACCGGTGATGTTTATTTTCGAAAAAGGCACAAAATCTTTGTTACTTATCGATTAATATTGTATCTTTGCACGAAATAGGGTGCACCTGACTGTTTGAAGACAAGTTTTCATTACTTTCGTTTACACTATCTTTCCCACTTGGTATACACTTAGAATTATTAAACATCACGATTATGAACAACAACCAATACATACGTTTCGACTGGGCGGCAAAACGCATTCTCCGCGACAAGGCAAACTTTGGTGTGCTTGAAGGTCTCGTAACGGTATTGCTCAACGAAGAAATACACATCATCGAGATTCTTGAAAGCGAGGCTAACCAGGAGTCAGCCGACGACAAGTTCAACCGTGTTGACATAAAGGCAAGAAACAGCAAGGATGAAATAATAATCGTCGAGATTCAGCTGACGCGGGAGCTGTACTATCTCGAAAGGATACTCTACGGTGTGGCCAAGGCCATAACGGAGCACATCTCGCTTGGCGACAAGTATGACAAGGTAAAGAAGATATACTCCATCAACATACTCTATTTCGACCTCGGAAAAGGTGCCGACTACCTTTATCACGGCCAGACCATTTTCCGTGGGGTGCACACCAACGACACTCTCGTAATAAACACAAAAGAGAGCAACGTTATCAAGATGAAAGCTCCGGCAGAAATATTTCCCGAATATTTCATCATACGTGTAAACGAATTTAACAAGGTGGCCACAACACCTTTGGAAGAGTGGCTTGACTATCTTAAAAACGGACACATAAAGGACGATACCACTGCGCCCGGACTTGGAGAGGCAAAGAAAAAACTGCAGTATTTGGCCATGACCCGTCAGGAGAAATTGGCATACGACCGACACATTGATGCTATCATGATACAGAATGACGTTATTGATACTGCAAAACTCGAAGGATTGGTCGAGGGACGTGCAGAGGGACGAGCTGAGGGACGTGCCGAGGGACGTGCCGAAACAAATATAGAACATGCAAGAAGCATGAAAGCCCATGGCATTGATGCCACCATCATCGCAGACGTTACAGGGTTGTCTTTAGAAGAAATAACCGGACTATAATTACAATACAACCCGTTGGCGGATAATTTGTAATGTAATCGTTCCATGTTTGAGGGTGTGTCTAAATGTCTAAATGGTGCTTGGTAGGGACATATTCTTGTATTTGTCCGTCAAACAAATATTGGATATCAATATGTTACGGGCGGACAAATACAAGAATATGTCCCTACAAGTTGCTTCCCTTGCATTTAGACACACCTTCAAACTTATGTACCTACAGAACATTAAAACCATGAAGATACTGTATTTCCATGGTAAGGATGACGGATGCAGGTTCGCCACTATAGGTAACGGTTACATTATAAATAATTCCGCCAACGATTAATTCAGATGACGGGTGTCTGTTTCCGATTGTCACGCCGTATTTAAGTGGAAGAGCCGTGTTATAAAACAAAAAGTTTTAGATAAATAAATGATTTTAATTTTTTTATTACTATTTTTGTAACCGGATAGGGCAATCCCTTTCCGAAACATATTTGGAAAAGAAGCGTTATGCTTATCTTGTTAATGGAAACCTGAGAAATTTCTAATTACGAACAAGGATGGCATAGTGGTTCTCACGCTTGGCGTGGGCTGCTATTACTACATCTGTTCGTAAAGGTTTTCTCAGGCCCTCCATTAAAGACGTGGTAGCATTGCAGTTCCACGCTTCGTGGTATAAAAATAGTCTTTGTGGTAGCTGGAAGACACAAATTAAGTAATAATATGAAAAGAATACTGTCAATCGCAATGCTGTTTATGCTGTCATTGGTTTTGTGTGCACAAGAGAAGGATGTAACAAAGTTTCTCGGTATCCCTGTTGACGGGAGTAAGGCGGAGATGATTCGTAAACTTACGGCAAAAGGGTTCAGACGTAATCCGGAGACGGGACTTTTGAGTGGGGAATTCAATGGTCGGAATGTTAGTTTAAGTGTGGTTACGAATAATGATAAGGTTTGGCGTATTGTCGTATTTGATGATGCCCGTGTTGATGAGAGATCTGTTCAAATAAGATTTAATGGACTTTGCCGACAGTTTGAGAACAATTCCAAATATATACCGGCGTCAGACGAACAGACAATATCGGATGATGAGGAAATAGGGTATGAAATATCTGTTCACAAGAAGCGGTATGAGGCAGCTTTTTATCAGAAATCAACAGAAGGTTATGGCGGTTTGTACGAAAGATTAGTTTGGTTTATGATATCGGAGTCTTATGGGAAATATTATATCATTATGTATTACGATAACAAGTATAATGAAGCCAATGGAGAGGATTTGTAATATGCTATAGCTTCAATCAGATTATCCGATACTCAAATGGAGTTAAAGTCTGTATTACGGCATATGAATATATGTAGTAACCGCCTTTTTCAACGTTTTTTTTGCGTTCTCGTTTTTTTTCCGTAACTTTGAGGCTCGAAAGCAATAACACAATCTATGAGTGACGAGACAAGAGATGACGAGATAAAGGACGAGGATATAGTTCCTGCAGAAGAAAACGGAAGCGCGGAAGAACATTCCGACTACAAGCCGGTTGACAGATTTGACGCTTCGGCCGTGCACCATCTGAGCGGAATGTATCAGAACTGGTTTTTGGATTACGCCTCTTACGTAATCCTGGAGCGTGCCGTCCCCCACATCGGGGATGGCCTGAAACCCGTGCAGCGACGCATATTGCACTCGATGAAGCGCATGGATGACGGCCGGTATAACAAGGTGGCCAATATCGTGGGACACACCATGCAGTTCCACCCCCACGGCGACGCCTCCATCGGCGACGCCCTCGTGCAGCTGGGACAGAAAGACCTGCTTGTCGACACACAGGGAAACTGGGGTAACATACTCACGGGCGACCGTGCCGCCGCACCCCGATATATAGAGGCGCGACTGTCGAAGTTTGCGCTCGACACGGTGTTCAACCCCAAGACCACCGAGTGGCAGCTGTCGTACGACGGCCGCAACAAAGAGCCTATAACACTGCCTGTAAAGTTTCCGCTGCTGCTGGCACAGGGAGCCGAAGGTATAGCCGTGGGCCTGTCGTCGAAGATTCTGCCGCACAATTTCTGCGAGATATGCGATGCCGCCGTGAGCTATCTCCACGGCGAGGAGTTTACGCTCTACCCCGACTTCCCCACGGGCGGAAGCATCGACGTGTCGAAGTACAACGACGGACAGCGCGGCGGTGTGGTAAAGGTGAGGGCAAAGATAGAGAAGCTGGACAACAAGACGCTCGTAATACGCGAGATACCTTTCGGCAAGACCACGTCGACGCTCATCGACTCTATACTGAAAGCCATCGAGAAGGGTAAGATAAAGGCGCGCAAGGTGGATGACAATACGGCTGCCGAAGTGGAGATTCAGGTGCATTTGGCACCGGGTGTGTCGTCGGACAAGACGCTCGACGCGCTCTATGCCTTCTCCGACTGCGAGATAAACATATCGCCCAACTGCTGCGTGATAGAAGACAACAAACCGAAGTTTCTGCGCATCGGCGACGTGTTGCGCAGTTCGGTGGACAACACAAAGGAACTGATACGCCGCGAACTGGAGATACGCCGCGGCGAGCTGATGGAGCAGTGGCACTTCTGTTCGCTCGAAAAGATATTCATAGAAGAACGCATCTACAAGGACCGCAAGTTTGAGCAGGCGCCCGATACAGATGCCGTGTGCATGCACATCGACGAGAGGCTGACACCGTTCTATCCGCAGATGGTGCGCGAGGTGACGAAAGAAGACATACTGAAGCTGCTCGAAATAAAGATGCAGCGCATACTGAAGTTCAACAAGGACAAGGCTGAAGAGCTGATGGCGCGCATCAAGGCGGATATAGACAGCATCGACCGCGACCTTGCCAACATAGTGGAGGTGACGGCCGACTGGTTCACCTTCCTCAAGGAGAAATACGGCAAGGACCACCCGCGCCGCACGGAGATACGCAATTTCGACACCATCGAGGCCACGAAGGTGGTCGAGGCCAACGAAAAGCTGTACATCAACCGTCAGGAAGGATTCATCGGCACGGGGCTGAAGAAGGACGAGTATGTGTGCAACTGCTCCGACATCGACGACATCATACTGTTCTACAAGGACGGCACGTTCAAGGTTGTGCGCGTGGCCGACAAGATTTTTGTGGGCAAGAACATCATACATCTCGATGTGTTCAAGAAGAACGACCGGCGCACCGTTTACAACATGGTGTACCGCAACGGCAAGAAGGGATTCTACTATATGAAGCGCTTCTGGGTGGCCGGCATCACCCGCGACCACGAGTACAACATCACGCAGGGTACGCCGGGGTCGAAGGTGGTTTACTTCACGGCCAACTCCAACGGCGAGGCCGAGAAGATAAAGGTGACACTCGACCCGATGGAGGTGTCGCCGAAACGCAAGTCGAGCATATTCTTCGAGCGCGACTTCTCCGACATAGCCATCAAGGGCCGCATGTCGAAGGGCAACATCATGACCAAGAAGCAGGTGGCGCGTATCGGGCTGAAGAGCCACGGCCACTCTACGCTGGGAGGCCGCAAGGTGTGGTACGACCCGGACGTTAACCGTCTCAACTACGACGAGCACGGCCGTCTGCTCGGCGAGTTTTATGACGATGACATGATTCTCGTGGTACTGGACAACGGCGACTTCTATCTTACCAACTTCGACGTGAACAACCATTATGAGGACAACATCAGCATCATCGAGAAGTTTGATGCCGACAAGGTGTGGACGGCCGTGCTCTTCGATGCCGACAACAACGGTTATCCTTATATGAAGCGTTTCCTGATGGAGGCCACCAAGCGCAAGCAGAGTTATCTGGGCGAAAATCCGCAGAGCAGGCATGTGTTGCTCACCGATGTGGTTTACCCGCTCATAAGGGTTACGTTCGGCGGCGACGATGCCAACCACGAGCCGATGGAGATTGACGCGGAGCAGTTTGTGGGCGTAAAGGGTTTCAAGGCCAAGGGCAAGCGCATCACCATGCTGCAGGTGGAGAGAATAGAGGAACTGGAGCCTGTGAGACAGCCGGAACCCGCCGACGACGGGAACGGGGAAGACGGGGCCGATGACGGCGATGACACAGACGACAACCAAGACCCCGATGCCGGCAAGTCTGAACAGCAGGTGATAGACGAGATAACCGGTCAGCTGAGACTGTTTGACAATGAATAGGAACGTGTTACTTGGCAAAATGGCGGCCGTGCTTGTCTTTATGGCGGCATGTTGCATGACGGTGGCGGCGCAGACCTCAGGGGTGCTGGCTCCTGCTGATACTGCCGCCGTGGGGGAGCGCCGCGTCACCACGGCGTCTTATGCTGTGGGCTACGGGCCCACGCGCATCCTCGACACATACCTGTCGCAGGAGCATTTCAGCGGTGGCGGCCTTACCTTTCTGTCTTCCGTCAGGCGGCAGCGGCCCTCGCGGCGGTGGAGCACGGTGATGCAGCATCAGGCGGGCATATCGTCTGCCAGCAACCGCAGCGACGATGCCGACGAACTTGAAGGGGCATACGACTTTTTCTGGGGACGCTACCGCTCTTGGTATTTTGCCGGCGACCGTCTGCACGTAAGGGCCGGAGGTATGGTGAATGTGGGCGCGGGATTCATTTACAACACGCTCAACGGCAACAATCCCGCGCAGGCCCGTATACATGTCAACGCGATGCCTTCGGTGGCGGCTTCATGGCGTTTCTCGCTTTGGCGGCTGCCGATGTGTGTGGGTTACGAACTCGAGTTGCCGTTGTGCGGTGTGATGTTCAGCCCCAACTACGGACAATCGTATTATGAGATTTTCTCGCGCGGCAACTACGACCACAATATCGTGCCGACCACGTTTGTCAGCGCTCCCGACTTCCGCCAGCAGATAATGCTCGACATCGGCGTGAGCCGCAAGATGGCGTTGCGTGTGGGTTATCTCGGCGACTACCGGCAGGCTAAGGTGAACAACTTGAAATCGCACATTTATTCGCATCGGTTTATGATAGGAATAGTGAAACGTTTCAGCATAATCAATTACCGTCCATGAAGAATATTCTTACATATATAAATGTCGTTCTGGTGTCACTCGCTTCTCTGTTCGTCACAGCAGCGTGTGTCGACGAGGAAGAGTTTGACGATTCGCCACGGGGCAATTTCGAGGCGCTTTGGAAGATTGTCGACGAACACTACTGTTTCTTCGACTACAAGCAAAAGGAGTACGGTCTCGACTGGAATGACGTTTACGACAAGTACCGCGTGCGTGTGGATGACGGCATGACGGGCGAGCAGCTCTTCGAGGTGCTCACGGACATGCTGGCGGAGCTGCGTGACGGACATGTCAATTTGGCCACATCGTATGATTTCGGACGTTACTGGAGCTGGCACGAGGGCTATCCGTCGAACGTCAGCGACACGCTGTTGAGGCGCTATCTTGGAACCGACTATAAGATTGCGGCGGGACTGAAGTACAAGATTCTCGACGACAACATAGGGTATGTACGCTATGAGAGTTTTAACGACGCGATAGGCGAGGGCAATATCGACGAGGTGATAAACCACTTCCTGTTGTGCCGTGGGCTTATCATCGACATCCGCGGCAACGGCGGTGGCCTGCTGACCAATGCCGAACGGCTTGCCGCAAGGTTCACCAACACGCCCGTCACGGTGGGGTACATGCAGCATAAGACGGGGCCGGGGCATAATGATTTTTCCGCCATGGAAGAGCTGCTGCTTAAACCGTCGTGCTATCTGCGTTGGCAGAAACCTGTATGTGTGCTTACCAACCGCAAGGTGTACAGTGCTGCCAATGAGTTTGTAAAGTACATGCACTGTCTGCCTGGCGTAACGATTGTGGGCGACCGCACCGGAGGCGGTGCCGGAATGCCGTTCACCAGCATGTTGCCGAACGGTTGGGCGGTGCGTTTCTCTGCCTGTCCCATGTACGACCGCGACGGCCGCTCCACCGAGTTCGGCATCGCTCCCGACTATGAGGTCTCTCTCACAGACTCCGATTTTGCCGACGGAACGGACACGATAATAGAGTTCGCCCGCAGGATAATGGGGAATCATTAAACACCTTCTGCCAAGTTAGAAGTACAATGACTTAGTGCAAATTTGTATTGATATTTAGAATGTAGAGGCTATGTACAGAAAGAGTATATTTGTGTTACTTTTAGTTTGCTTTGTCTGGCTTGCCCTCAATATCCAAAAGTCTCAAAGGAAAACATCGCATCACCCGCCGATGCAATCATCGTCGGCGGGTGACACCGGTAAAGCCAATTCTTTGAACAGGCAGTCAGAGCTGAAAGCAGCAGTTTCTTCACAACGGCCGGTAAAGAGCATGTCCGACACTCTTCGTATTGTGCCCACCGGCAGTATTGCCGGTCACGATTATGTTGACCTCGGTCTTAGCGTGAAGTGGGCCACATGCAATGTCGGTGCCATATCTCCGTCAGACCATGGCAACTATTATGCTTGGGGCGAGACATCGTCAAAATCTGAGTATACAAAAGAAAACTCTGTCACTTACAAGAAAAATTTCAAGGACAATATTGCCGGCAAATCCCGTTATGACGCAGTCCGTGCGAATTGGGGTGGCAGTTGGCGTTTGCCGACGAAAGCGGAGATAGAAGAATTGTTAAATAATTGCCGGACGCGATGGTGCACATACAACGGTCATGAAGGTTTGTTTGTTACCGGCCCCAATGTTAAATCCATTTTCCTTCCTGCTGCCGGTTTGTGTTATGGCTCTTCACTGTACAATGAGGGTGAAACAGGCTACTATTGGAGTTCTGCGCCTTACGAGAGCGGTGCCGAGAGCGCTTATTATTTGAACTTCGACCATGATGGATTCTGTATAGGGTGGGGACGCTGTTACTATGGACGCACTGTGCGGCCTGTCTCAGAATGAGGAGCAGGGCATCCTGCAGGTTTCATTTATCCGGTTTTTTTGAGGCTGTGGCAAAATGGTTACGTTGTACTTGGTAGGGACATATTTGAGCATAGCGAAAAATATGTCCCTACATTGTTTCATACACCTTCACCACCCAATATCCCCCTTTGGGGGATTATAGGGGGCTTGGTTTAGGTGGCATCAATTCTCCTTATCCGCGATGGCCTGCATGATGAGAGCCTCGAGCTCCTCGCAGAGTTCGGGATTGTCGCGCAACAGTGCCTTGGTGGCGTCGCGGCCCTGCGCCAGTTTCGAGCCGTTGTAAGAGAACCAGCTGCCGCTCTTCTGTATGATGCCGTACTCCACGCCGAGGTCGACAATCTCGCCGATTTTGGAGATGCCCTCGCCGAAGGTAATCTCGAATTCGGTCTTGCGGAACGGCGGTGCCACCTTGTTCTTTACCACCTTTACGCGCACCTGGTTGCCGATGACGTTGTCACCGTCCTTGATGCTCGTCACACGGCGGATGTCGAGACGCACACTGGAGTAGAACTTCAGGGCGTTACCACCCGTTGTCGTTTCGGGATTGCCGAACATCACGCCAATCTTTTCGCGCAACTGGTTGATGAAGATGCACGTGGTGTTGGTCTTGCTGATGGTGCTGGTGAGCTTGCGCAGTGCCTGGCTCATCAGGCGGGCCTGCAGGCCGACAACATTGTCGCCCATGTCGCCCTCAATCTCCTTTTTCGGAGTGAGCGCGGCCACAGAGTCTACCACGAGTATGTCGATGGCAGCCGAACGTATCAGCTGGTCGGCAATCTCGAGTGCCTGTTCGCCGTTGTCGGGCTGCGAAATCCAAAGATTGTCTACGTCAACACCGAGCTTGGCCGCATAGAAACGGTCGAAGGCGTGCTCCGCGTCAATGAAGGCGGCTATTCCGCCGGCCTTCTGTGCCTCTGCTATGGCATGGATGGCTAGCGTTGTCTTACCCGACGATTCCGGACCGTAAATCTCGATTATGCGTCCGCGCGGATAACCTCCCACGCCGAGCGCGGCGTTCAGTCCGATGCTTCCAGTGGGGATAACATCCACCTGCTCAATATGTTCGTCGCCAAGTTTCATGATAGAACCCTTGCCGAAATCTTTTTCTATCTTTGACATGGCAGCCTGCAATGCTTTCAGTTTCTCCTCGTTGGGAGACATTGCGGCTCCAGTTTCTTCTTTCTTTGCCATATTTTAATTACGAATTTTGAATTTTGAGTTACGAGTTGTCGGCCTGTGGCCGATTACGAGTTTTTTTTATTACGAATTATGAATTGTCGTGAGTAATCCGATTCCAAATTTTATTACTGTCTGTCCACCGGCAATTCGTAATTCAAAACTTGTAATCGGCCACAGGCCGACAACTCGTAATTCGTAACTCAAAATTCGTAACTTCTACAGTTCCAGATCGCCGTCGAACACCTCATGCCACGGCAGACCCTGCTTGTTGAGTTGCTCCATGAACGGATCCGGGTCGAACTCCTCCACGTTCCACACGCCCGGCTTGCGCCACAGTCCCTTGAAGAACATCATTGCGCCAATCATGGCCGGCACGCCAGTGGTGTAGCTCACACCCTGCATGCCCGTTTCGTTGTAGGCATCCTGATGCTTGCAGTTGTTGTATACGTAGTATGTCCGTTCCTTGCCGTCTTTCACACCGCGTATGCGGCAGCCGATGCTCGTCTCGCCGTCGTAGTTCTCGCCGAGGTCCTGCGGGTTGGGCAGCACGGCCTTGAGGAACTGCAGCGGAACGATTTTCACCCGTGCCGTCTTGCCCGAGCCGTCGGCCAGCGGTGCCTCGTATTCCATCTCGTCGATGCGCGACATGCCGATGTTCTGTATCACGTCAAGATAGGTCAGATACTGCTGTCCGAAAGTCATCCAAAAGCGTGCCTGGCGTATCGTGGGATAGTTTTTCACCAGACTCTCCAGCTCCTCGTGGTGCATGAGATAGCTCTCGCGCGGACCGATGTTGGGGTAGGTGAGCGGCTTGTGCACCGACAGCGGCTCTGTCTCGAGCCACTGGCCGTCTTTATAGTAGAGTCCCTTTTGCGTAATCTCGCGGATGTTTATCTCCGGGTTGAAGTTTGTGGCGAAAGCCTTGTGGTGGTTGCCGGCGTTGCAGTCTACTATGTCGAGCGTGTGCATCTCGTCGAAATGATGCTTTGCGGCGTAGGCTGTATAGATGCCGCTCACGCCCGGGTCGAATCCGCAGCCGAGTATGGCCGTCAGTCCGGCCTGCTCGAAACGCTCCTTGTATGCCCACTGCCATGAGTACTCGAAGTGAGCCTCGTCTTTCGGCTCATAGTTGGCCGTGTCGAGATAGTTGCATCCGCATGCCAGGCAGGCGTCCATAATGGTGAGATCCTGATAGGGCAGGGCAAGGTTTATGACCAGCTCCGGGCGGTAGTCGTTGAAGAGCGCCTTCAGCTGCTCCACGTCATCGGCATCCACTTGTGCCGTGCTGATGTTCGTTGTTAGTCCGGCCTTGTGTATGGACTCGACAATCTTGTCACACTTCTCCTTGCGACGGCTCGCAATCATAAAGTCGGTGAATACGTCGGTATTCTGTGCAATCTTGAATGCCGCTACTGTGGCCACGCCACCGGCACCAATCATCAATACTTTTCCCATTGTTTTCTTTCTTTATTTTATTGTTTTGTTTTTCTTTTTGTTTTTTGGGGGGAATGGGAGGGATGGGAGGAATGGGAGGAATGGGAGAATTGGGAGATATGGGAGGGATGGGATAATAAGAACCCTTCACTCTTCTTTCTTCACTCTTCTTTTTTCACTTCTTCACTCTTCGTTCTTCTTTCTTTATTCTTCCATCTTTTCTCTTCACTCTCCGATTTCGTCGGCCCTTATCCCGAGTGCCTGCATGAGCGAGTAGCCGAGTATCTCCTGACGGAAGTTGCCGCCCGGCATGGGCTGCATGGCGAATACGGTGATGCGCTTCTCGTCAGTGTCGATGCGGCGCAGCGTGTTGCGCACATTATTATATATTGTCTCGGCATCGGGTATTGCCATAACACGCTTCACGTCCTTGCTGTTGCAGATTATCCCGAGGGCATCGGTGAAGAGGTCGTCTGCCGTTACCATGTCATCTTCCACGGGCAGCGAACTCAGCGTAAACTCACCCAAGTTTCCGTTGAACGCCTTGCCGTCAAGTTCTGAGGCATACTCGCCCGGGGTGAAGTTCTCCATCTGCGTTTTTCCCTTGCCGTGAATCAGCACCACTTGTGTTTCGTTACGGCCCTCGCGCAGTCCGCCGTCGAGTGCCACACATTCTATCCACCGCGCCATGTCGGCCTTTGGTATGCGCCGGCCAATCATCCGCTCGAAGTTGACGATGAGGTCGAATGCCACTTTGTCGGCGTAGTCGGCGTCGACGAGTATCACGTTCTCACTCCACTTATCGTTTTTCTGAAAATTATTCATAATTGCAAAGATAGTGCAAATCGGTTGAACTACAAAATTAATGATACATAATTATTTAAGTAAGAGGCAAACAACTTGCTGTACACCCGTTTGCGGAACTGATATGGCGGTGATTTATATACATAAGGGAACGATTTGTCTTGATTGTGGGTGGACTTGATTTAAATCAATTAATATATCATTTCTATTGGTTTGTTAATCAAATAATAATGTTTTTTACCGATATTTAAGTATATCTTTGCAACCGAAAGTTTAATACATTTAAATATGAAAAGTATACTGGAAGGCCGCCCCGCACTTGCTGCCGAGGTGGAAAAGATAGCAGAAGTTGCCGGATATCTTTGGCAGAACGGTTGGGCTGAGCGCAACGGTGGTAATATAACGGTTAATGTGACAGCACACGTTGACGATGAAATACGCAACATGCCTGCCATCAGTGAAGTAAAGCAGATTGGGGTCACACTGCCGCAGTTGAAGGGGTGCTACTTCTATTGCAAGGGCACAGGCAAGCGTATGCGTGACTTGGCACGCCGCCCGATGGACAACGGCTCTGTGATACGTATTCTTGACGATTGCGCAAGTTATGTAATCATTGCCGACAATGCAGTGATGCCTACCAGTGAGTTGCCTTCACATCTCACCGTGCACGCCAACCTTATAGAGAGCGGCTCGCCGTATACGGCAACGGTGCATACCCATCCCATCGAGCTTGTGGCCATGAGCCACAAACGCGAGTTCCTCGGAAAGGATGTGCTGACAAAGATACTTTGGTCGATGATTCCCGAGACGAAGGCTTTCTGCCCGTTAGGCCTCGGCATCGTTCCCTACACCCTGCCCGGTTCAAACGAGTTGGCCGACGCCACCCTGAAAGAGCTTCAGGACTATGATGTGGTGCTGTGGGAGAAGCATGGCGTGTTTGCCAAGGGACTTGACGTGATGGACGCTTTCGACCAGATAGACGTGCTCTCAAAGAGTGCCAAGATATATATCAACGCGAAGTGCATGGGTTATGAGCCCGAGGGCATGAGCGACGGGCAGATGGCCGAGATGACAAAGGCTTTCAATCTGCCGAGATAATGAAGTGAAATAAAGCAAAACAAGAAAAACAACTACTGACTACATATATAATCATTATTACTTACTATTTATAGTATAAAATGTCCCGAAGCTGTGAAGTCTCGGGACTTTTTATTTATTTTACAGCCACCTTTTTATTGTTGTTGATGTAATATCCGCGCCGGAGAGGTTTCTCCGAAAGTCTCATGCCGCTGAAAGTGTACCAGTCATCCGGCCGGGAGATATGGGAAATCTGCCGGATGTTGGCGGCATTGGGAGCAAAGTTCTTCATCTCGTAGAAAGCCGGCATGGCCTTGCCTGTATTGCTGTTGAAGAGCGGGGCATACCACCAGTTGTTCCGGTGGGTGGTCTCCCACGGATAAGCGTTGTATTCCATCCACCACCAGAACAGTCCGGTCACGCCGCTGTGTCTGTTGAGCATGGTGATAAGGTCGTGGGTGAACTGCTGCTGGCCTGCTTCCGTAGCGTCGTAAGTGGGAGTGTATTCATTGTCGGTGGGCAGCCAGGAGTATGGTGCCCCCACTTCCACTATCATGATCTGCTTGTCGGCGTATTTCGTTTCGAGAGTTTTGATGGCCGTTTCGAGAGTGCCGATGGTGTTGTGCCAGATGGGGTAGTAGCTCAGACCTATTATGTCGTAGTCCACACCGGCCTTTCCCATCATGTCATAGAAGTAGGTCAGCACGTTCACTTGTGCGGCCCGTTCGGTGTGCAGGATTATTTCGGCCTGCGGACACACCTCGCGGCAGGCCCTTCCGGCCTGTTTCAGCAGGTTGGTGAAGCGTGTCCAGTTGGCTGCAGGACTGTTGGTGTAGCATCTCTTCTGCTGTGACTCGTCAGCCTGATACGGTCCCCACAACATGCCGTAGCTTATTTCGTTGCCCGTCTGAATCATGTCCGGTTCGGCACCGGCTTCCTTCAGTGTGGTGAGACAGTTCTTTGTATATTCGTAAATTTTGGTTTGCAGTTCGTCATCGGATAGCTGTGCCCAGTCGGCCGGAGTCCATTGCTTGCCCGGGTCGGCCCATGTGTCGCTGTAGTGGAAGTCGAGCATGAAGTTGAGGCCCGCCTCTTTTATGCGCTTGCCCAGTGCCTTTACATATTCCAGATTCTGGCAGGCGTTTTCGTCCTTGTCAGTGCCGTCGTACTTCTCCGGTGCAACGAACAGCCGTACGCGCATGGCGTTCATTCCGCCTTCCTGTTTGAAGAAGGATAGAAGGTCGTTGATGGTCTGGCCGTCCTTGTCAAGATAGCGGGCGCCCCAAGCCTCGTTGGTGGGCAGCAGTGAAATGTCGCCGCCCACATATTTGTTCTGTGCCGAAGCGGCAACAGCATTGCCCGCGATGAGCAATGCTGTTGCCAGAATATTCCTGATGTTCTTTTTCATAATCTGTCTGTTATTTTATGACATATTTCTTGCCTTGGTGTATGTACAGGCCCCGGTTGGCAGGACGCTTGTTGTAGCGTCTTCCGTTTATGTCATACCACCCGTTGTCACTGCCGGAGGTATCGACATCCGGTGCATAAATGCCGGTAGTCATGTCTTTGGTCACATCGCTGATGGTATGTTTGCCGTTGCTCATGGTGGTGGAAATCTCGAAGTAGGCGGTCTTGTTCACCCCCGTTTTGTCCACAGTCTGCGGCGAACCGGTGCCCGTGCTGAACACGAAGTTCACCAAGTCGTCCTTGCTGTCGATATAGTATTCCTTGCAGTACCATGTCCGGCCGTTGACGGTTTCCGTAGCGGATATCTTATCGCCCGGCCATGCTGCTGAATTGTTCTTGCTGTTGGTGCCCCACGAATAGATGTTGATGTTTTTCCAGCCCACCTTGTCCGTGCTTACGTACACCTTGAACGAATAAGGTTCGAACGCCTTGATGGCATATTCCTTTGTTGTCAGGCCCGTCACCTTGCCTCCTGTCAGCAGGGCCACTTTCAGGGTGCAGGCATTGTCTATTCTTACGGTGGCTCCGCTGTTCACTTGTTTGCTGCCCGCTGTGGGGTTGGTGCCGTCGAGAGTGTATACCAGTTTTGCATTGGCGTCTTCGCTCACTGCCGTCAGCGTTACGTCAAACGCCTCCCCGTATATGCCCGAAGGCTTGTTTGCCCATGCCGTCTCGGCATTTTTCGTGAGGAAATAGGCGTAGTGGCTTCCGCTCAGGATGCGGGTATAGTTGTTCGGCACGGAGAATTTCGTTTCGTCGCCGACGGCAACCATGAGCCGCTTGTTGCCCTCGCCCTTTGCGAATGTCTGGCAGTAGGCCGTGTTGGAGAGATACGACCCGAAATCGCTCGTGTTGGTGATGCCGGCCAGTTTGCGGGCTTCGATCATGCTCTTCAGCTCCTGCTCGTATGCCCTCCAGTGGGGCTGGAAGATGCACGGCGTGCCGGGCATGGCCAGCAGGTAGGCATTGGCGGCGAGGATATACGGTTCGGTGATGGGGTCTTTGGTGTTGTACTGCCCGTCGGGTACACCGCGGTCCTGTATGTCGTGGTTCTCGACGAAGGTTACTGCGTAGCGCCTGAAGTCGGCGTCGTGCATCAGCGTCTTGTGGTTGTTGAGCTGCTGCCAGTTGTTCTGTTTGATGGCGTCTGTCATCGCATAGTGGAACTGGAAGTCAAAGGCGGCGCTCTTGTAGTTGGTGGCCTTTATCCATGACGATATTTCCGATACGCCGCTCCAGTGTTCGCCAACAGAATATTCGATGCCGGCAGCGTCGTTGTAGTCGGCCACATGGCTGCCGTCGAAGCCTTTCACCATGTCATACCGGAACCCCTCATAGCCAAGGTCGTCCTTCAGATACTTGACGTAGGCCTTGATGATGCGTTGCACGTTTTCGCTCTTGTGGTCGAGGTCGCGGCCTCCAGAGAAGTCTTCGCCCTCATCGTTGTTCGGGCTGAGGCTGACGCCCTGGGTGTTGGCCTGTTTCAGTGTGGCTCCGCCGTCATCGTTCCGGCAGATGTCGGTGCTCTTGAACTGGTAGGTCACGCCGTTGTAGGTCTCGGTGGGAAAGCCGAACCATCCGTCCGTTTGGTGGTGGTTGACAACCACATCGGCCATTGTTCTGATACCGTTCTCCTTGAAGGTCTTGATCATCGAGCGCAACTCCGCCTCGGTTCCGAAACTGGAGTCGTGACGGAAATAATAGTAGGGCATGTATCCCATCACCTGTGTCGTCTCCAGACATTTGCCGCTTTGCGGAACCCATACAAAGTCGATGAATCCTTTCATGTCGGCGGCTTGTGACTCGAGTATGGTCCATTGCGAGTAGTCGTAGCTGTCCCAGGAAAATCCTTGCAGCATAACTCCGCCATACTGTGCCGGCCATCCCTGTGCCTGTATGTTTATTGTTGCGATGAGTGCAGCAATGAGTGTGAAAAATTTCTTCATGTTTTAAGTTTTAGTTGTTAAAATCGTTCTTTTGCAAAGATACATCATTATTTGTTATCTTGTCCGTGTGGTGTTGTAAATCAGCATGATGTCGTTGCGCAAACGATTGCATCCGGCTGGTGTTGCACGGCCCGTGTAACAGCACAGAAAAGGGCGGCAAGGAATACCGTGGTATCCTTGCCGCCCTGAAATTTGCTGTAATACGAAATCTTCCGGTATTATTTCGGCTCAATGGTGCACATGGCCTTGCCCGGACAATTCGGATAGAGGGCTACGTGATATGTTCCGGCCTCCACCGCGATGTTGTCACCGTCCATTGCCAGGTTGTCCTTGTCGCCGCCCCAGTTGATGTCCCAGGCATCGTTGGCGCGGAACTTGAATGTTCCTGCGGTGAATGTCACATCACCTTCCCAGCAGCGCTTGTCCTTGTTGTATGTGAGCGGGGTACTTGCGTCCCATCCGCTTGCGGTAGCGTCGCCGATAACGCCGATTGTCGTGATTGGAGTCACTGTGATGGTCTTGCTTACCAGACTTGCCTCAAGCATGCAGTAGCCTTCGCCGATACCTTCCGGAAGGGTCATGTTGGCCGCATCACCGGCAGTGGAGAAGTCCTTGCCGTAGTTGGTGCCGTCCCAGTTCTGCTGTGTGCAGAGCTTGAACTCGTTGCCGAGCCACATGAAGCCCTTGTAGTTGCCGTCGAAAGCCTGCGACGAGATGAAGTCGTTCTGTCCCCATCCGTTGCCGGAACCTGCCACGTAGAGATATTCCTGGAAGTTGATGAGCTCTACGAGGTATGTGCCTTCCATCATGTTCAGCGTCACTTTCACAAAGCGTGCCTCACCGGGATGCACCTTCAGCGAACCGTCATCGGTAAGTTCGTTGCGGCGTGCCAGATATCCGGTTTCGCCGAGGGTCACGTTGCCGTTGCCTTCCTTGATGCCGAGCACCATGCTCCAGTCGTTGGCGGCTACGGTCTTGTCATCGGTAATGGCGAACCAGATGTCGCCTTCGTCGTTGATGCACGAAGCGTCGAACATCACGGTGAATACCGGATCGTCGTAAACATTCTGCTCGCTGTGGGTGAACGGCAGGGTGGTGCATGCGGGATCCCATGCCGACGGCTGACCGATGATGTAGTAGTGCTCGGAGATGTCGGGAGCGTTGAGCTTGGCCTTGATGGCGAACTCGCCCGACGTGGCGGTCTTGACGGTTGTCGCGCCGTTTGAAATCCACTGCTCGACAGTGGCAGTCATGGTGCGTTCAACGGGAGCTTTGCCGAAGTTGTCCTCAACATACTTCTTGAGGTCGGCTGCAGCCATCTCGCCGTCGGCTGTCATTCCGTAGCTTGCCGAACCGATGTTCAGCAGGTATGTCACCTTTGAGTAAGCCTCGTCTGTGGCTGTAGGAGCCACAACATTGCACACTTTCACGTTCTTCTGCTCCTCGGATATTGTGGCAAAGTCGATGAGGGCGGTTTCAGAAACGCTGCCGTTGCCAAATGTTATTGCCTCCGGTTCCGGGTTGGCTTGTGGCTGTGCCCAGTCAGTGTAGTCGTCATCCGTGCATGATGCTACAGTGGCAAGAAAGGCAAATCCGAATAATATTTTCTTAATCATAACAGTCTGTTTTTATTGAATTATTTTAAGATGAAACGGTAGTAGCCGGTGATGTCGTTGAGGATGATGAGGTATTTGCCTGCTGTCTCAATCATGATGTTGTCACCGCCTTGTGTGCCGTATCCGTAGAAACCGTCGCTGAGAGGTGTGAATGTACCGCCGATGTTGAATTCCCAGTCGCCCTGGTTGAACTTTACGCCACCTGCCGGCAGGTCCATCTCAATCCACCAGTCGTGGTTTTCGGCACCGGCAACTGTTGTCACGGGATTCATCGGGGTGTCTTGTGACCATCCGTTGAAGTCGCCGAGGATATACATCTGCGCTCTT
This sequence comes from uncultured Prevotella sp., assembly GCF_900549175.1. GTDB lineage: Bacteria > Bacteroidota > Bacteroidia > Bacteroidales > Bacteroidaceae > Prevotella. The sequence goes on from NZ_URNN01000010.1 coordinate 18,122, forward strand.
GTCGTTACATTTCCTGTATAGGGGTCAACCTTCAGTTCGTGCTTGGCGGTGTTCAGGGTTACGGTGTAGTATCCCGGTGCCATGGTGATGTTGCCCGAGCCACCGTCGTTCTCCACAAAGTCGCTGCCGTTCATACCCCACTGGTGATCCCAGTCGCCGGGAGCTTTCTTGAGCTTGAAGCCGTTGCCGGCGAGATAGCCCGTCCATACAAATTCGCCGTCGCCGGTCTTCTTGTCGAACTCGTAGTCCTTCTGCGGCTGCATCGGGAAGAGGCTTGTCGGTACGTCATCGGCCCAGTTGCCGTCAGCGATGTCACCACCGATAAGATACCACCAGTTGGGATCGGCATCCTTCAGCTCTACATAGTAGGGAATGGCATTTATCTTGACCACGTTTGACGTCACTTCGCCAAAAGCGTTCATGCCTGCGTCAAGCACGGCCGACTTCATGCGGATGCTGAGCTCCACTTTCTCCGGCACTGCATTTTCATCCCATACATTGAGCTGCTGCATGGCTTTGGCAATGGATGTTGCCAAGATGTCGGTCTTACATTCTGTCGTTGTCTCGTCGAGAGTGATGTAGTCGGCACCCGTGTTGTCTTCAGATGCAATGTTGTATGCCTTTTCGAATGTTCCCTTTGTGGATACCTGTACGTAGTATGTGGCTACGACAGGCGCATTCTCAGCTGTGTATTGCGGCTGTGACCATGTGAGGTTGATGCTTTCTGTGCGAAACAGGTCGACAGTGCCGTTGGCAACGGAAGGGGCGTTGAGCTTAAACTCGGTGGGCTGTAGCAGTGTCGGGTTTGAGTCGCGGTCATCGCTGCAGGAAGCCATCGAGAGTACTCCTGCCGCGAGTAACATTATGTTTGAAAATATCTTGTTCATATTCTTATACATTTAATATATTAATAACCCGGATTCTGTTTGAGGTTTTTGTTGACGTTGAGATCTTCATCCGGCAGTGCGAAGATGTTTTTTGTCTCGCTGAAGCTTACACCGTTGGGGTCGCCGCCTTTCCATTCCCATCTGTATTCGCTGTTGCCGCCATAGTATCCGTAGCGCACGAGGTCGGTGCGGCGGTGACCCTCATAATAGAGCTCGCGGGCACGCTCGTCAAGAATCTGGTTGAGCGAGAACTGGTTCATCGTCGTTGCATGGGCGCGGGTGCGGAGCTGGTTGAGGTAGCCTGTTCCTGTTGCTGTAGTCATACCGCCGTTGAGCCGTGCGTCAGCCTCTCCGGCGATGAGGTAAGCCTCTGCCGAGCGCATGAGGAAGAAGTCGGCATCCGGACACTTCGGGTCGTGCTGTGCACCACCGTCAGAATAAGAATTGCGGAACTTGCCTACCGAATAACCGCTTGCAAACTCTGTCGGCGTGGTGACAACGAGCTCGCGGTCGATGCCGTGGAAGAGGGCACGGTCGTCACCGGCTGCCGCCACCATGTCTTCTATATTGACAGTGGGAGCATCGGAGTTGGGGAAGAACTTACGGAGCAGCACGCTGCGGGCGCGGTTGCCGGACCAGGGGTCACCGCAGCTGGCGTCAGCGGCGTTCACCTCCATATCTGATTTCCAAGTGGACGATATGAGGAAGTAGGTGCAACCGTAGGCGGTGGTTATGGCTCCATCGTTGAGCAGCGGAAGGACAGCCTCTACAGAAGCGCCGCTTTCGCCGTTGTCACCCATGAAGAGCATCTGGTAAGCCGTCCACTTGCCCTTGCCCGTGGTCCAAAGCTTGTGCGGGCCGTTGATTACCTTTTCGGCATATTCCTTGGCCTCGCTCCAACGCTCTTCACCGGTGTAAACCTTGGCGTTGAGATACATGCGTGCGAGAAGCAGGTTGGCTGCATCCTGGTCGGCACGTCCGTAGCCGTCGGCCTTTGAGCTTGTGCGTGCAACAGGAGCCTGCATCTTTGCGAGACAGCCGTCGGTTGTGGTTTCGGCAATGGTGATATTCTGGTCATCCATGGCATTGATGGTGACAGTCTTGCCGAGAAGTTCGGCCTCTATCCATTTGAAGAGGTCGGCACGTGCTATCTGGTGTGCGTTGGATGCCGAAAGGTTCAACGTGAAGGGCACGTTGCCATAAAGATCCATCAGATAGTAGTAATAGAGTGCGCGGAGGAAACGAACCTCGGCAGTGCGGGTCTCGTCAACACCGCCACACACGTTGAGATAGTGGTTGCAGTAGTTGATACCGTTGTACAGGCGATAATAGAATCCTCTCAGCATCGGGTGTGCCGCCGTGTTCTGATTGTAGTTGAAATCGGGAATACCGGGGTCACCCCATGCGCATATCGACTCGTCGGTGCCCAGCTCCTGGGCGTTGAACAGCTGGCGCACGAATCCTGTCGTACCGCCGTCAAGACCGTCTATGTCGCAGTCGCCGTCCTTGCCGGTCTGGCCGGCAAGCACCATGTTGGCGTAGCACTTGGTGTAAAGTGCAGGCTCGTCAGGCGTCATGATCGTACTTGGGTCGGCAGGTGTAACGTCCAGATCGTTTACACAGGATGCCAATCCTGCTGTGAGCATGAGAGCTGCTGCAGGAAGTATATTCTTTAAATATTTCAGTTTCATATTCATAATCTTTTAATGAGTTATCAGAAGTTGAGGCTAAGTCCTAACTGTATGGTGAACGGACGGGGGTAGATGTAGTTGTCAATACCATCGGGATTGTTCCGGTCGTCACCACCTGAAATTTCTGGGTCTATGCCATCATATTTGGTGATGGTAAAGACATTGGTGGCAGCGAGGTAGATGCGGCCCGAGGGTCCGTTATATACTTTGTTTCCGAACAGATTATTGAAGGAGTAACCCAGTGTGATGTTGTCGCACTTCAGGAAACTTGCGTTTTGCACGAAATAGTCGGAGAGCACCTTGTCGTAAGTCACCCATCCGTTGGCGAGAGCAGACGGAGTGATGTTCTGCAGATAGGCGAATGAAGAGTCGTATCTCTTTTCCACATTCACATATCCGGCCTGTGTGTCATTGAACACGTAGTTGTCGAAGCTTGCGCGGAGAGAGAAACCGAAGTCCCAGTTCTTGTACTGGAGGCGTGAGCTGAGACCGGCAATCCAGGGAGCGGCGGGGCTCTTGTAGAAATAGCGGTCGTCGTTGGTTATCTTTCCGTCGGCATTGCGGTCGACGAACACGCCCTCAAGCGGTTTGCCTGCAGCGTCGTACACCTGCTGGAACACGTAGAACGAGTTTGCCGGATGGCCTACGGAGTGGGCCTGGCAGAGGTTGCCGGTACCAGCAGATATGCCTCCTGTCATTACTATGGCCGATTTGCCGGTGAGTTCGGTAATCTCGTTCTTGTTGTATGTGGCGTTGGCTGTAACCTCCCAGTTCCAGTTCTTCGACTGGATGGGGCGCACGGTGAGTGACATCTCTACACCGGTGTTCTTCAGCGAACCGATGTTTGAGGACACTTGGTTGCGGAAGTTTGAGCCGGCAGCCACTGTCGCAGTGTTGATAAGGTCGGTTGTCTTGCGGTAATAGTAGTCCACGCTACCTGTAATGCGGTTGTTGAGGAAGCTGAAGTCGAGACCGGCGTTCCATGTCTCGGTAGTTTCCCACGAAAGCTCTTCGTTATAAGCGTCCGGACGGTAGAGCAGACCGCTGTCGTTCACGCCGTTGATCGGGTAACGGCCGTTGATGTTGGTGTTGTTTACGTTGTAAGAGGCAAAGTAGTTGTAGTTGCCTATACCGTCCTGCTGGCCGGTCTTACCCCAACCGAGACGGAGCTTCAACTCCGACAGTGCCTTGACATTCTTGAGGAAAGCCTCTTCGTTGATTTTCCATCCGAGAGCCACCGACGGGAATGTTGCCCAATGCTCCTTGAAGCGTGACGAACCGTCGCGGCGGACGGTGGCGGTGAGCATGTAGCGGTCGAAGGCGATATAGTTGGCACGGCCGTAGAAACTGACGAGATAACTCTCCTGTTTCCATTCGCTCATCGACTCGTTGTAGAGTGTTCCCACCTTGTCTGTTTCCGTGTTGGTTGACGGATATACGCCGGCATAGTGTGAGTTGCCCCAATACTTGTTGTGCGACCACTCGTAACCACCCATTATGTCGAAGTGCTGTGTCTTTGCAAAGTCCTTGTAATACTGTGCGTATGCACTGTAAGTGAGGTTGTATTTACTCTCTTTCGTAAATCCGTCGTTGCCATAGTAGAAGTTCGTCGGTCCCCATGGGGCGTATGTCGTGTACTGGTCGCCGTTGGCCCAGTCACCGGAGAAGTTCATGTGGAGGCGGAGGTCCTCAAAACCGTGCACCTGATAGTCAACTTCTACATTGCCCATATAGTCGCGTGAGTTAGCCCTGTCATCCTTTTCATTGAGCATGGCCAAGGGGTTGGAAGAGGCGTTTTTGTTGTGCATGAGCGGATAATTGGGGTCGTTCAGTGTCGCACCTGGTATCATCCAGTCGAAGTAGCCGTTGGTGTTCCTGAACTTACTGTCTTTGCTGTACACAGGCTGCGTCGGGTCCATGCGTGCGGCGTTGCTGATGGCGTCGGTATTGGCGTATTGGTTCTTGGCATACATGAACTTACCGTTGACATTAAACTTCAGGTGATCCTCGAAGAACGAAGGATTGAGGGTCACGCTGGCTGTCGTACGCCGGAAACCGCTGGTTTTCAGAATACCGCTTTGGCCTGTGTAACCCACCGACACGCGATAGGGCATGTTGGCTATGCCGCCGGAGACGGTGAGGTTATGCTCGTGGCTTACGGCAGTGCGGTAAATCTGGTCCTGCCAGTCGGTGTTGGCCGTACCGAGAAGGGCGGCTGCGTCAGAGTCTTCGCCGTAATAGCTCTTTACGAACTCGCGGTATTGGTTGCCGTCAAGCACGTCGAGAGTCTTGGTCTTTGTCGAGATGGATACGCTTCCGTTGTAGCTCACCTGCGGAGCCATGTTCTTGCGTCCTTTCTTGGTGGTGATGATGATGACACCGTTAGAGCCCCGGCTACCATAGATAGCGGTGGCGGAAGCGTCCTTCAACACCGTGAAACTCTCGATGTCGTTTGGGTTGACCATGGAAAGAGGGTTTGAAAGACCTTTTACGCCCTGGTTGTCCATAGCCAGACCGTCGATGACGATCAGCGGGTCGTTTGAAGCGTTGAGTGAAGAACCGCCACGTATGCGGATTCTTGCACCACTACCGGGAGAACCACCGTTGCTTACGACATTCACACCGGCAATTTTACCCTGCATCATATCCTGGGCATTGGTGATAAGACCGTGGTTCTTGTCATCGGGCTTGATGGCAGTAACCGAACCGGTCAGGTCGTTCTTCTTTGCCTGGCCGTAACCGATGACAACAACTTCGTTCAACGCATTGGTGTCATCACTCATGGTGATGGCCATGTTGGTAGTGGCTTTTACGGTTTGGGAGGTCATTCCCAGATAGGTGAAAGTCAGTTCTGTACCAGGTGCGGCATTGATGGAGAAGTTACCGTCAATGTCGGTAATGCCGAGAGGCTTACCGTTGGCAGTGATGGTAGCACCCATAACGGGCTCACCCGAAGCATCTTTTACTTGTCCCTTGATGGCATTTGATTGCGCAAAGGAACTTGCAGCAAGGAGAAGACCTCCAGCGAGAGTCAATGTCCTTAGAGGCAATTTAAATTTTACCTGCTTCATCGTCGTTTTGGTTTTAAGTTAATATTAAATAGTATTTGGATGTTTTCTTCGCTTTGTCCTTGTTCTTAAGGCTTCTTCGTTTTTTTTGTTTTCTACCTTCCGGATTGTTCGTTTCAGGTCTTTAGGCTTATATATATTATAAGGTGGGAAGACGGACCCGTTTCCGCATCTTAGGCATTTCTAAGTACAAAAGTAGTTCGTTTTACCATTCATTGTACTTTTATTGATAAAAATCAATGGTTTTTGTAGTGCAAACGATTGCGCGGCTGATAACGGTGTTACACGGCTCAAGTAACAGTGTTACTCGGGTCAGGTAACGTCATTACACGGCCCGTGTAACACTGTTACCTGAGCCGTGTAACGTCATTACTTGTATGGTACAGGTTTTACTTTGACTCTCAAAATAATATCACTGAAGCGTACTTTTTTTCATTATCCGCCGTTATTCTGATAATGCAAACGATTGCACTGTAAAAATCAAGATATACGTCAGCAAAAGTTGGCATGTTATTATAATATTTAATAATTTTGCCAGCGTAGCCAAAGCCACAATCAATGAGCAAGATGATGCCTAAAACAATGAAAGATATCGCACGCGATCTCGGTGTGTCAATATCCACAGTAAGCAGAGCGTTGAAAGACAGCTCACGCATCAGTGCTGTCCAGAAAGAGCGTATACGGCAGTATGCGCAAGAAAACAATTTCTGTCCCAATATGATAGGAGAAGCATTGCGTCACAGCAAGGTGAGACCCATGAAGATGATAGGGGTTATCTTGCCAGAGATGGTGCATTATTTCTTCATGTCCGTCCTTTCAGGTATAGAAGAAGAAGCCCGCTCGCGCGGATACAGTGTGATGGTGGCCCAGAGCAACGAACGCTATGACAAGGAAGTGGCCATTTGCGATGACTTCTACAAGAACAAGGTGTGTGGCATTATCGTGTCGCAGGCCAAGGACACCAAGCAGTATGACCACTTCGAGAGATTGATGGCAAACGGCATCCCTCTGGTGTTCTACGACCGCATCTGCACGGGCATAAACTGTTCGCGCGTTGTTGTGGATGACTATATGGGTGCCTACACGGCCGTCAGCCACCTTATCGAGTCAGGGTGCAAGCGCATTGCGTTCTACGGTTCGCCTATGAATATGGAGATATCGAAAAACAGGTATAACGGCTATCATGATGCCCTTGTAAAGCACGGACTGCAGGAAAACCCAAATTGGGTGAAACTGTGTGACAACAGGGCTGAGGCCGAGATTTTTACCCCCCCCATTTTGTCAAGAAATCCTCATCCGGACGCCTTCTTTGCCATCAACGACGACACTGCCATAGGAATACTTTACACGGCGAAACACATGGGCTTCCGTGTGCCGGAAGACATCAGCATCTGTGGATTCACCAATGGCGACCGCGCCAAGGCATGCGACCCGTTGCTTACCACGGTGGAGCAGAGAGGCACGTTGGTTGGGCAGAAGGCGGCCGACATCCTGATAGGATTGGTGGAGGGCTCCCTGCCGATGGACAAGAAGGTGCGTGGCATGGTGAAAACCCGACTGGTGTTGAGGGGGACCACGCGGTAGCGTTGCCGTACCTACCACACCTACTTCACCTACCAAACCTCCCCCACCTACCAAACCTAAAAAAACCTAAAAAAACCAATAACGATAATGAAACAAAAACCTGATCTTTCATTTTGGAAACTCTGGAACCTGAGCTTCGGATTCTTTGGAGTACAGATAGCTTACGCTCTGCAGAGTGCAAACATCTCGCGTATTTTTGCAACGTTGGGAGCCGACCCCCACAGCTTGAGTTACTTCTGGATTTTGCCCCCGCTGATGGGAATCCTCGTGCAACCCGTTGTCGGCACATTGAGCGACAGGACATGGTGCCGTTTCGGCCGTCGCATACCTTATTTGTTTGTAGGTGCGCTGGTGGCCGTGCTGGTGATGTGTCTCCTGCCCAATGCCGGCTCGTTGGGGCTGGTGGTAAGCGGAGCCATGCTCTTCGGCCTGATATCCCTGATGTTCCTCGACACGAGCATCAACATGGCCATGCAGCCTTTCAAGATGCTGGTGGGTGACATGGTCAACGAAAAACAGAAGGCCAAGGCCTACGCCATACAGAGCTTTCTCTGCAATGCCGGTTCGGTGGTGGGCTACATCTTTCCCTTCCTCTTCACCTTTTTGGGCATCAAGAATGTGGCGGACAGGGGCGTGGTGCCCGACTCGGTGATATGGTCGTTCTATATCGGTGCCGCCATCCTCATTCTGTGTGTCATTTACACCACTATGAATGTGAAGGAATGGAATCCGCAGGAATATGCCGGATATAACGGACAAAGCGAAGAGGTGAAGCAAGGCGCGGCGGAAGACAAGGGCGACTGGCTCTCCCTGCTCCGCAAGGCTCCCTCTACATTTTGGAAGGTGGGACTGGTGCAGTTCTTCTGCTGGGCCGCATTCCTTTATCTTTGGAACTATTCCACCGGTGCCATCGCCGAGACCGTTTGGAACACTACCGACCCCGGCTCCGAACCGTTTCAGGAGGCCGGCAACTGGGTGGGCATCCTCTTTGCCGTACAGGCGATAGGCAGTGTGGCGTGGGCCGTGGTACTCCCGATGTTCAGTAATGCCAAGGCGGCCTATTCCGTCAGCCTGATAATCGGAGGCGCGGGCTTCGTCATGATACCGTTCCTGCACGACCAGTATCTGCAGCTCATCCCGTTCCTGATGATAGGTGCAGGTTGGGCGGCCATGCTGGCCATGCCGTTCACTTTTGTCACCAACGCCCTTCAGGGCTACGGACACATGGGGGCTTATCTGGGACTGTTCAACGGAACCATCTGCATACCGCAGATTGTCGCAGCCGTGTGTGGCGGCGGCATCCTCAGTCTTGTGGGGTCCCACCAGAGCAATATGATGATTGTGGCCGGTGTACTGATGGTATGCGGTTCGTTGGCAGTGGCCAATATAAAGAAGAAATGAAACTAAAAATGTAAAACAGCCATGACAATTCAATTCAACATCGACTATAGGACGACTTTTGGTGAAAGTCTCGTCTTGAATGTTTGGGAAGGTGGCAGCTTGACAAAATATCACATGCTGACAAGCGACGGGACACGGTGGAGCCACACCGTGGCGGTGAAGACTCCGCAGCAGTCATATTCCTATTATTATAGCGTGATGCGTGACGGCAAGGTGAGCAAGTGTGAGTGGACGGTGGTCATGCACCGTTTGGATATTTCCGCCGGCCGCGCAGACACCTACACGGTTTACGACAGGTGGCAGACGATGCCGGAGGATGCCTATCTCTACAGTAGCGCCTTTACCGACTGTATCAACCATCAGCAGCCTGCCGTGGTGCAGCCTTCAAAGTTTGCCCGGACCGTGCGCCTGCAGGTGAGGGCTCCGCAGCTGAGAGACGGCGAACTGCTGACGGTGGCGGGTGCCGGCAGGGCTTTGGGCGACTGGAATGTGTCACACGCCGTCAGGATGACGCAACATGTTTACAACGAGTGGATTGTTGACATCGACGCCGGGGCATTGGAGAGCCGCCGTATGGAATTCAAGTTTGTGGCTTCCGACAGCAAGGCTAAAGGGAACGAACATTGGGAGACGTGCATGAACCGTACCGTCTGCCTGCCGGAGATGAACGACGGCGATGTGGTGGTATACAACATGGGGCAGGCTTTCTTCACCCATTGCGACCGCAAGCTGGCAGGAACGCTGGTGCCGGTGTTCTCGCTGAGAAGCGCCGGCAGTGCTGGCGTGGGTGACTTCGGCGACCTGAAGACTATGATAGACTATGTGGAAAAGACCGGTCAGAAGTTGCTCCAGCTCCTGCCCGTCAACGACACCACCATCACCCACACGTGGACCGACTCATATCCGTACAGCTGTATCAGCATCTTCGCCCTGCATCCGCAGTATGCCGATCTCCGTGCACTGCCGGAACTGGCCGATGCCAAAGAACGTGCCGGGGCCGAGAAGACGCGTGCCGAGCTTAACGCGCTGCCGCAGATAGACTACGAGCGTGTCAACGACTTCAAGGTGGGCTATCTGCGCAAGATATTTGAACAGGAAGGTGAAAAGATTATAAAGAGTGCCGGATTCAAGGCTTTTTTTCAGGAAACAAAACAGTGGCTCGTGCCATACGGACAGTATTGCTTGCTGAGAGACACGTATGGCACGGCCGATTTCTCCCGATGGCCCGACCACAACACATGGAACGAGGACGAGAGGAAGGAACTCAGCACTCCCGGATGCAAGGCATATAAGGAAGTGGCCTTCTATTACTTCATGCAGTATGTGCTCAGCACGCAGATGAAGGATGCCCACGACTATGCCCGGCAGAAGGGTGTCATTCTGAAGGGCGACATACCCATCGGTGTCAACCGTTACGGTTGTGACGTGTGGATGGAGCCGAAATACTTCAACCTCAACGGACAGGCAGGTGCACCGCCTGATGACTTCTCCGTGAACGGTCAGAACTGGGGCTTTCCCACTTACAACTGGGACGAGATGCTGAAAGACGGTTGTGCCTGGTGGGTGCGCCGTTTCCAGAACATGTCGAAGTTCTTCGATGCTTACCGCATAGACCATGTGCTGGGCTTCTTCCGTATATGGGAGATTCCGGTCAATGCCGTACACGGCCTGCTGGGACAGTTTTCGCCGGCCTTGGCCATGTCGCGTGAGGAGATAGCGTCATACGGATTCAACTTTCAGGAGGAGCGCTTCACCCGGCCGTTCATTACCGACTGGGTGCTCGACCGTGTGTTCCGTGAACGTGCGGCAGAAGTGCGCGAGAAGTATCTCGACCGTATCGACAACGAGCGTTACGCCATGAAGCCGGAGGTGGACACGCAGAGGAAGGTTGAGGCTCTCTTTGCCGGTGTCACCGAAGAGAAGGAACTGTGGCTCAGAGACGGGCTCTATGCCCTTATCAGCGATGTGCTCTTTGTGCGTGACCGGAAAGACGGCAACATGTTCCACCCGCGCATCTCGGCACAGCTCGATTTCATATACGAGTCGCTTTACGACAACGACAAGGCTGCGTTCAACCGACTGTACAACGACTACTTCTACCGCCGCAACAACCAGTTCTGGTATCAGGAGGCCATGAAGAAGATGCCCAAACTGGTGGAGGCCACACGCATGCTGGTGTGCGCTGAAGACTTGGGTATGGTGCCCGACTGTGTGCCGTGGGTGATGAGCGGGCTGAAGATATTGAGTCTTGAGCTGCAGAGCATGCCGAAAGACCCGACAGTGAGGTTCGGACATCTGAGCAGCTATCCGTACCGTTCGGTATGCACCATCTCAAGCCACGACATGCCCACACTGCGCCAGTGGTGGGGCGAGAACTGGGAGCGCACGCAAGACTACTACAACACCATGCTCCACCGGCAGGGTGCGGCTCCCCATCCGCTGCCCGACTGGCTGGCAAAGGACATCATCTACCGTCATCTCACTTCGCCGTCGATGCTCTGCATACTGAGCATACAGGACTGGCTGGCCATCAGCGGAAAACTCCGCCTTGCCGATGCCAATGCCGAGCGCATCAACATTCCGGCCAATCCCCGGCACTACTGGCGTTACAGGATGCATATCAACATAGAGGACCTGATGGCCGACAAAGGTTTCATGGCGGAGATGAAGGAGCTGATGTCGCAGACGGGGAGATTGTAAGGAGGAATGTAAGGTTTTAAAAAAAACAATAATACTGTTTATGGCTATGAATAATAAATCAGCAATGATGTCGCTCGTGTTGCTGCCCATGATGGCAATGGCACAGAGCGTGACATCTCCCAACGGTAATGTGGAGGTGAAGTTTTCCTTAACGGGTAACGGACAACCTACTTACGAGATGAGCTACAAGGGCAAGGCGGTGTGCAAGCCGTCGCATCTCGGTCTGGAACTGGCCAAGGACAAGCATGCGTCAAAGGGTATGGACGAAACCGACCTGATGGACGGCTTCAGGGAGACAGGTTCAAAAACCTCTTCGTTTGATGAGACATGGAAGCCGGTTTGGGGTGAGACGGCCACCATCCGCAACAACTACAATGAGCTGGAGGTGAACCTCAACCAGCCTTCCACCAAGCGCAACGTCACCATTCGTTTTCGTGTCTACGACTACGGCATGGGCTTGCGTTACGAGTTCCCCCAGCAGAATGAACTCAACTACTTCATCATCAAGGAGGAGCACACTCAGTTTGCCATGACCGGCGACCATACGGCATATTGGATTCCCGGCGATTACGACACTCAGGAATATGAGTATCAGATAACTCCGATGACGGGTATACGCGAGGTCATCAGCAAGAACCGCGAGGCATACAAGAGCAACTCTTCCACCACGGTATTCTCAGACACGGGTGTGCAGACATCCCTGCAGCTGAAGACCGCCGACGGTCTCTACATCAACATCCACGAGGCCGCCTGTCTGGACTATCCGACGATGCACCTCAATCTTGATGAGAAGACGCTTACCTTCGAGTCGTGGCTGACTCCGGATGCAGTGGGCCGGAAGGGGTTCATACAGACACCGTTCAACACCCCGTGGCGTACGGTTCTGGTCAGTGACGACGCGCGTGACATGCTGTCCTGCAAGTTGACGCTGAACCTCAACGAGCCTTGCAAGATTGAGGACACGTCATGGATTCATCCCACCAAGTACTGCGGTGTGTGGTGGAACATGATAGTGGGTGCCAAGAGTTGGGCCTACACCAATGATTATCCTTCGGTGCGTCTGGGCGTCACCGACTATGGCAAGTGTAAGCCCAACGGCATTCACGGCGCAACCAACGAGGAGGTGAAGCGCTATATAGACTTCGCCGCCAAGAACGGCCTGCAGGAGGTACTGGTGGAAGGCTGGAACGAAGGTTGGGAAGACTGGTTCGGCCATCAGAAGCTCGATGTCTTCGATTTCGTCACGCCTTATCCCGACTTTGACATCAAGATGCTCAACGACTATGCCCACTCGAAGGGTGTGAAGCTGATGATGCACCATGAGACCTCTGCTGCCATCATGAACTATGAGCGTCATCTGGAGGATGCCTTCAACCTGATGAACAAGTATGGCTACGATGCCGTGAAGACGGGTTATGTGGGTGACATCATCCCGCGTGGCGAGTATCATTACAGCCAGCTCAGCAACAATCATTATCAGCATGTCATCGAGACGGCGGCAAGGCATCACATAATGGTCAATGCCCATGAGGCAACGCGTCCCACCGGTATCTGCCGCACATGGCCTAACCTTGTGGGTAACGAGAGTGCCCGCGGTACGGAGTATGAGGCTTTCGGCGGCAGTGTTCCATACCACACGGTCATGTTGCCGTTCACCCGTCTGCAGGGTGGCCCGATGGACTACACGCCTGGCATATTCGAGACCCAGCTCTCTACATGGAGCGAGAACACCAGCTACGTTCACACGACGCTTTGCGGTCAGCTGGCTCTTTATCTCGTCATGTACAGTCCGCTCCAGATGGCGGCCGACCTGCCGGAGCATTATGAGAAGTACGACGATGCCTTCCAGTTCATACGCGACGTGGCTTGCGACTGGGATGACTCGAAGTATATAGAGGCAGAGCCGGCCAAGTACATCACCGTGGCCCGCAAGGCAAAGGGAACCGACAACTGGTTCGTTGGCGGCAAGACTGACGGGGAGGAACATCTGGCTGTGGTGAAGCTCGATTTCCTCGACAAGGGCAGGAAGTATGAGTGTGCCATCTATCAGGATGCGGCCGATGCCGACTACGAGAAGAATCCCAAGGCTTACAAGATTGTGCACAAGACAGTGAAGAAAGGTGACACGCTGAAGATAAAGGAAGCTCGTGGTGGCGGTTTTGCCGTATCACTAAAGGCAATGTGACAATAAAAACAGAGAAAGAAGATGAATTGCAGAAACAGAATGATAGCCGCCGCCTTTGCAGCGGCTATCCTGCCCCAAACCGTCATGGCACAGCAGACATTCAACGAGATAAGCTATTCCGCTGAAGAAACCGTGTTCCGGCTTAATGCCCCGACCGACCGGAAGCAGAAGGTGCAGGTGCGCATCTACAACGAAGGGCAGGGCGGCAAGGCTGTCAAGACGGTCAGGATGAAGTCGGTTGGCGATGACCGTTGGGAGGCAACGGTGAAGGGAAATCTGGACGGAAAGTTCTATACTTTCGATATAGGCAGGGGCGAATGTCCCGGTGTCTTTGCCAAGGCAGTGGGTGTCAACGGCCAGCGTGGTGCCATCATCGACATTACGCAGACCGACCCCGAGGGGTGGGAGAGCGACCGGCGTCCGGAGGTGAAGAGTCCGGCCGACCTCGTAATCTATGAAATGCACTGGCGCGATTTCTCCATCGATGCCTCTTCCGGCTTGCAGAATAAGGGAAAATTCCTTGCCATGACCGAGCCCAAGGCCATAGAACATTTGAAGACGCTGGGTGTCAACGCCATCCACATCCTTCCGTCGTTCGACTATGCGTCGGTAGACGAGAGCCGGTTGGACGTGCCGCAGTTTAACTGGGGCTACGACCCGAAGAACTACAACGTGCCGGAGGGCAGCTATTCTACTGACCCCTTTACGCCGGCCGTGCGCATCAGAGAGTTCAAACAGATGGTGCAGGCTTTGCATAAGGCAGGCATAAGGGTGGTTCTCGACGTTGTGTACAACCATACTTTCGACATCAAGAACAGCAATTTCCAACTTACATATCCCGACATCTACTACCGTAAGACAGCCGACGGCAAGTATAGCGACGGCTCCGGATGTGGCAACGAGACCGCTTCGGAGCGCCCGCTGATGCGCCGTTTCATGCTGGAGAGCGTGAAGTATTGGATTGACGAGTACCATATCGACGGCTTCCGATTCGACCTGATGGGTATTCACGATATTGAGACAATGCAGCAGATACGTGCCGAAGTCAACCGTATCGACCCTTCCATTTATATATATGGTGAAGGATGGAGTGCCGGCACGTGTGCATATCCGCAGGAGAAGCTGGCTATGAAAGCCCAGACATACCGGCTGGACGGCATCGGTGCATTCAGCGATGACATGCGCGACGCCTTGCGCGGACCGTTCAGTGACGACACGAAGGGTGCGTTTCTGGCAGGTATCGCCGGTGAGGAGGAGAGCCTGAAGTTCGGTATCGTGGGTGGCATCGCCCATCCGCAGGTGGACATGACGAAGGTCAACTACGACAAGAAGCCTTGGACGGCCCAACCGACACAGCAGATAAGTTACGTGAGCTGTCACGACGACATGTGTCTTGTCGACCGTCTGAAGGCCAGTGTGCCCGGGTTGCAGGACACCTCTAAGCCTGAGTATCTGCGCATGGCGGAGCTGATACGGCTCGACCTGCTGGCCCAGACGGCTGTATTCACGTCGCAGGGTGTTCCCTTCATCCTCAGTGGAGAGGAGATGCTCCGCGACAAGAAGGGTGTGCACAACAGTTTCAATTCTCCCGACAGCATCAACCGCCTCGACTGGGACAACCTGAAACGCTATCCGCAGGTGTTCGACTACTATAGCCGTCTCATCCGGTTGCGCAAGAACCATCCGGCTTTTCGCTTGACCGATGCCGACAAGGTGCGCCGTCATCTGGAGTTTCTGCGGACGGAGGATTGTCTCGTGGCTTTCCAGCTGAAAGACTTGAATGGCATAGACTCCTGCAAGCGTATCGTTGTCGTGCTGAATGGTAACAAGGCCGCCAGGACGGTCAATATTCCTGCCGGCCGCTACACCGTCGTCTGCTGCAATGCCGTCATCAACGAGGAGGGTATGGGAACTGTTGATGGAAACCGCGTACAGGTGGATGCTCAGTCGGCGTTGATTCTTTTTGAGAAATAAGGTCGGATATGGAGTTAAGGAGTTAAAGGGAGTTATCGCGGCTACGCCGCTAAGGAGTTGCCAATACCAGCATAAAGGGGGATATTGGATATTTACTTCTACGGAACACTTTATGTCGGTATTGGCTTAACTCCTCAGCGACCGCAGGGAGCGATAACTCCCTTTAACTCCTTAACTCCCTTAGTAACAACAATAAACAAACAATTATGCGAAAACTAATAATAACTTTAGCATTGCTTCTCAGTGTTATGAACATGAATGGAAGTATTAAGATTGACCGTATAGAGCCTACCGATTGGTATGTAGGCATGAAAGATGCCTCGTTGCAGCTGATGGTCTATGGCAAGGATGTACGGAACATGGATGTCGACGTGCAGTATCCGGGCGTAAGTGTCGACTCAATCGTGCGTCTGGAGTCGCCTAACTATCTGCTTGTCTATCTCAACCTGCATGGAGCGCAGGCCGGCGAGATTACCCTGAACTTCAAGCAGGGCAAGAAGACGAAGAAGGTGGCATATACCCTGAAGAACCGCGAGATGGCCGGTGAGAAACGTATCGGATTCAGCAATGCCGACGTGCTCTACATGCTGATGCCCGACCGTTTTGCCAACGGCCGGACTGACAACGACGCTTTCAAGACCATGCGCGACAAGGTGTGTGACCGTCAGGCTCCGAGCCTGCGTCATGGCGGCGACCTTGAAGGCATCCGCCAGCACCTCGACTATTTCAATGAGCTTGGCGTGACGGCCCTGTGGTTCACGCCGGTGTTGGAGAACGACTCTCCCAACGATGGCAAGAACAGCACTTATCATGGTTATGCCACAACCAACTACTACCGTGTTGACCCGCGCTTCGGAACAAACGATGAGTATCGCGCACTCGTTGCCGAGGCTCACGCCAAAGGCTTGAAGGTGGTGATGGACATGATATTCAACCATTGCGGTTTCGACCATCCGTGGGTGGCCGACATGCCGTCGAAGGACTGGTTCAACACTCCGGAGTGGCTCTTCCCCGAGAATCAGGGTGACGGGCACCAGAAGACAATAGGCACCATGGATGGTGCGGCCAAGGTGAATGACAAGTATCTGCAGACCAGCTATAAACTGACGCCGGTGCTCGACCCGTACGCCAGCAAGGTTGACCTCCGTGAGACTGTCGACGGATGGTTCGTTCCTACCATGCCCGACCTGAACCAGCGCAACCCGCACGTCATCAAGTATCTCATCCAGAACAGCGAATGGTGGATAGAGAGTGCGGGCATCGACGGAATACGTATGGACACATATCCTTATGCCGACCGTGACGCGATGGCTCTGTGGATGAAGACCCTCGACATGGAGTACCCCAACTTCAACACGGTGGGTGAGACATGGGTGACAGAACCGGCTTATACCGCGGCATGGCAGAAGGACTCCCGCCTGTCGGAGAAAAACAGCTACCTGAAGACGGTGATGGACTTCGCCTTCTTCGACCGCATCAATCAGGCAAAGAACGAGGTGACTGACGGCTGGTGGAACGGAATGAACCGCATCTACAACGTGCTTTGCTACGATTATCTCTATCCCAACCCCAAGAGCGTGATGGCTTTTGTGGAGAACCATGACACCGACCGCTTCCTCGGCACGGGCAAGGACACCGTGGCTCTGAAGCAGGCGCTGGCACTCCTGCTAACCATCAACCGCACGCCGCAACTCTATTACGGCACTGAGGTGCTGATGAACGGAACGAAGGCTGAGACTGACGGTAATGTGCGTAAGGACTTCCCCGGCGGTTGGGCCGGTGACAGCCGCAACTGCTTCACCGCTGAAGGCAGGACGCAGGCGGAGAACAACATGTTCCGCTGGCTGAGCAAGCTGCTGCACTGGCGTAAGGGCAACAAGGTGATTACAGAAGGCAGTCAGGTGCAGTTCACTCCTCATAAGGGCGTTTATGTCATTGCCCGCCAGCATCAGGGCAAGAGCGTGATGACCGTCATCAATGGTACCAAGGAACCGGCGCAGCTGGAAGTTGCCCGCTATGCGGAAATCATAGACGGCAAGGAGAAAGCCATGGATGTCATCAGCGGCCGAACCGTCATGCTTGACAAGAATGTGAAGCTGCGTCCCCGTCAGACGCTCATACTTGAAATTTAGGTAAGAGTGAAGAGTATAGAGTGAAGAGGCTTTTCTTAAGATAAGAGATAAGAGTATAGAGTGA
>NZ_URNN01000011.1 GCF_900549175.1 uncultured Prevotella sp.
ACTCTCAATTTACGCAAGCAGCCCCGGCAAATTAGTTTGCCGGGGCTGCTTGCATGTAGTGATGTTATTCTGTGAGAAAGAAGTGTATTACAGTTTCTGCTGTACTTCAATCTCGGTGAATGTCTCGATGATGTCGCCTTCGATGATGTCGTTGAAGTTGACGAGGCTGATACCGCACTCGAATCCTGTCGGCACCTCCTTCACGTCATCCTTGTAACGCTTCAGAGCGCTGATGTCGGCAGTGTGCACCACGATACCGTCGCGCACCACGCGGGCACGGTCGCTGCGGTGTACCTTTCCTTCGGTGACGATGGCTCCGGCAACGGTTCCCACCTTGGAAATCTTGAACACCTGCTTGACCTCAACCTGACCGGTGACAACCTCTTTCTTCACCTTCTCAAGCATGCCTTCCATGGCCGACTTGATGTCTTCGATGGCGTCGTAGATGATAGAGTAGGTGTTTATCTCCACACCCTCGTTGTCGGCCAGCTTGCGTGCCGATGCCGACGGACGCACCTGGAAGCCCACGATGAGGGCGTCGGAGGCATAGGCCAGCTGCACGTCGTTCTCCGAAATCTGTCCCACGGCCTTGTGGATGACGTTCACCTTTATCTTCTCTGTGGAGAGCTTGATGAACGAGTCGCTCAAAGCCTCGATAGAACCGTCGGTGTCGCCCTTTACGATGAGGTTGAGCTCCTTGAACGAACCGAGGGCGATGCGGTGGCTGATGTCGGCCAGGGTGAGGCGTGTCTGCGTGCGCAGACCCTGCTCGCGCTGTAGGCGCTCGCGCTTGCCGGCTATCTCCTTGGCCTCCTGCTCGGTCTCCATCACGTGGAAAGAGTCGCCGGCGGTAGGCGCGCCGTTCAGTCCGAGTATTATCGCGGGCTCTGCCGGGGCGGCCTTCTCGATACGTTGGTTACGCTCGTTGAACATGGCCTTGATGCGGCCGTAGCTTGTTCCTGCCACCACATAGTCGCCCTGCTTGAGCGTACCGTTGCTTACGAGCACTGTCGACACGTAACCGCGGCCCTTGTCAAGCGACGACTCGATGATGGAACCCGACGCCCGGCGGTTGGGGTTGGCTTTGAGTTCGAGCATCTCGGCCTCGAGCAGCACCTTTTCCAGAAGTTCGTCCACGCCGATGCCTTTCTTTGCCGATATCTCCTGACACTGGTATTTACCGCCCCATTCCTCTACGAGAAGGTTCATCTGCGACAGGTCTTCGCGTATCTTGTCGGGATTGGCCCCCGGCTTATCTATCTTGTTGATGGCAAACACCATGGGCACGTTGGCTGCCTGTGCGTGGGCGATGGCCTCACGGGTGGTGGGCATTACGCTGTCGTCGGCGGCGATGATGATGATGGCGATATCGGTAACCTGCGCACCGCGGGCACGCATGGCCGTGAACGCCTCGTGACCCGGAGTGTCGAGGAACGTTATCTGGCGGCCGTCTTGCAGCGTCACGTTGTATGCTCCGATGTGCTGTGTGATGCCTCCAGCCTCGCCGGCAATGACGTTGGTGTTGCGTATGTGGTCGAGCAGCGATGTCTTACCGTGGTCTACGTGTCCCATGACGGTGACGATGGGCGCGCGCGGCAGCAGGTCGCTTTCATCGTCTGCCTCCTCGTTGATGGCCTCGCTCACTTCGGCACTCACATATTCTGTCTTGAATCCGAACTCGTCGGCAACGATGTTCACAGTCTCCGCGTCAAGCCGCTGGTTGATGGACACCATGATGCCGAGGCTCATGCACGTGCCGATGACCTTGTTCACGGGCACGTTCATCATCGTTGCAAGTTCGCTCACGGTGACAAATTCCGTCAGCTTGAGCGTCTTGCTCTCTGCCTGCTCCTCGCGCATTTCTTCGTTCAGACGCTCCTGAACGGCTTCGCGCTTCTCGCGGCGGTACTTGGCACCCTTCTTGTTCTGTGTGGCTTTGTTGGTGAGGCGTGCCAGTGTCTCTTTTACCTGACGTGCCACGTCCTCCTCGTTCACCTCGATAGGTTTGGCGGGCTGGTTGCGGTTCTTGCGGTTCTTGCGGCTGCCCTGACGGTCGCCTCCGCCGTTGTTGGCATTGTTGCCACCCTGGGGTGCACCGTTGCCTGCCCCCTGTTTGTTGCCCTTGTTCTTCTTGTTCTGTGAGCCCTGACCGTTTGACTGCTTGGCGGCAGCCTCTATGTCAACGCGCTCCTTGCCTATGCGCACACGTTTCTTGCGCTCGGCTCCGTTACGCTGCTGTGCGGCCTTTTCTTCACGCTCCTTGCGGCGTTCCTCCTTCGACTTTTTCTTGGGACGGGTGCTTTGGTTCAGTGCGTCGAGGTCGATCTTGCCGAGCACGTTTACCTTCGGAGCCATTTTCATTTCGCTCTTCAGTGTGAATATTTTCGGTTCGTTGCTCGTCTGCGGCTTCTCTGCCGAAGGCTTGTCGGCAGGGTTCGGCTGTTTTTGTTTGGGCTGTGCGGCATTTGTGTCAACAGTGGTTTTTGCCGGTTCCGCCGTTTGTTTCCTGTCTTCGGCGTTTTGGGGCTGTTGCTTTTCCTTATGCTGTTTCTGTGCATCAGCTTTTTGGTTTTCAGCCTGTTTGTGCTCTGTCGCTTTGGTCACGGCAGGCTTGTCCTCGGCGGCTTTTGGCTTGGCCGGTTTGTCCTGCGGCTTTTCAGCCACAGGCTTGTCTTCATTCTGCGGCTTCTTCTGTGCCTCTGCAGCCGGTTTCTCTTCTTTGGCCGTCTGTTGCTGTTCTTTTGCAGTCTCTGCCTTTTTCTCCGCTTCAGCGGGTTTAGCCGGTTCTGCCTTGTTTTCTTTGGATGCTTTTGCGGCTTTATTTCCAACGTTGTCAAGGTCAATCTTGCCCAACGGTTTGAACAGGGGACGCTGCTCAAGCAGTTCTTCTGCTTTGGTCACCTTGCGCTCGGCCTTCTTGTCTTTGCTCTTCTTGGCGAATATCTTTTCGGCTTCGCTCTTCACGTCTTTGTCACCTTTGAACTTGTGCACGAGAGCATTATATTGCTCGTCGCTGATCTTGGTGTTCATGTTGGCGTCATCTTTTATCTCGCCAAGACTCTTTTCGTTTTTCAGGAATTCGACAGCTGTCTGAAGTCCTATATTCAATTCTGTTAATACTTTATTTAATCTGATGGCCATACTTTATTATTTTAAAAGGTAAAAAAGTAAATATACTTGTTTTACCGCGTTTGTCTGATATCTCTGTTTCCTTTTACTTCTTTACCTTTTTACCTTTATTCAAATTCGGCTCTGAGCACTCCGAGCACATAGTCAACCGTCTCTTCCTCAAGGTCGGCTTTCTCTATGAGCATCTCGCGCGGAGCGTTGAGCACGGCCTTGGCCGTATCAAGGCCCATTGCCTTTATGGCGTCGATGATCCACTGGTCGATTTCGTCGGAGAATTCGTCAAGGTAGATGTCTTCGTCGGTTTCGCCTTCGCTGACCACACGGAATACGTCGATGGTAAATTCGGTGAGCATGGATGCCAGTTTGATGTTCATACCGCTGCGTCCGATGGCAAGCGAGACCTGATCGGGTTGCAGATACACTTCTGCCTTGCGGTTGTCCACATCGAGGGTGATGTTTGACACCACTGCCGGGCTGAGGGCACGCTGTATGAAGAGTTGCGTGTTGCTTGAGTAGTTGATTACGTCGATGTTTTCATTGCAGAGCTCACGCACAATGCCGTGAACACGGCTTCCCTTCACGCCCACGCAGGCTCCAACCGGGTCGATGCGCTCGTCGTAGCTCTCCACGGCCACCTTGGCCCTTTCGCCCGGCATGCGTGCCACGCGGCGGATGGTGATGAGCCCGTCGTTGATTTCGGGCACTTCGGCTTCGAGCAGACGCTCGAGGAACTGCGGACTGGTGCGGCTCAGGATGATGCGCGGGTTGTTGTTCTCGTTGTCAACGCGCAGCACGATGGCTCTCACGGTCTCTCCCTTGTGGTAGGTGTCGGCCGGTATCTGCTCGCTCTTCGGCAGATGGAGCTCGTTGCCCTCGTCATCGATGAGCAGCACTTCGCGCTTCCACATCTGGTAAACCTCTCCGCTTACGATGTGGCCCACCTTGTCCTTGTATTTATTGTATAGTGAGTCGTGCTCCAGCTCAAGAATCTTCGATGCCAGTGTCTGGCGCAGGTTGAGGATGGCGCGGCGGCCGAACTTGCTGAAGTTCACCTCTTCGCTCACTTCCTCGCCCACCTCGTAGTCGGGCTCTATCTTCTGA
Source organism: uncultured Prevotella sp. (assembly GCF_900549175.1). Classification (GTDB taxonomy): domain Bacteria; phylum Bacteroidota; class Bacteroidia; order Bacteroidales; family Bacteroidaceae; genus Prevotella. Next base: position 4,231 of record NZ_URNN01000011.1, read on the forward strand.
GCCTCGGTCAGTGAGATCTGCTTGTTTTCGTCCTGTACTTCTCCGTCGGCCACCACAACGCGGTTGCGGTGTATCTCGAAATCGCCCTTGTCGGGGTTTACTATCACGTCAAAGTTCTCGTCGCTTCCGAACAACTTGGAAATCACGTTACGGAAACTCTCCTCCAAAACGCTCACCAGCGTGGTGCGGTCGATGTTTTTCGTCTCTTTGAACTCCTGGAAGGTCTCAATCATGCTTGGTCCCTTCTCTTCTTTCTTTGTTGCCATAGCTCTTTTTACTTGAAACTTAATAGGTATTTTGTATATTTTACGTTGTTCATGTCGAAAGTGTGGTCTACGTCGGCTATCACAGGGCGTTTCTTGCCCTCCACCTTCTGCTTCTCCTTTACCGTCACCACAAAACTGCTGCCGTCAACCGATTTCAACAGGCCTTGTGTCTTGCGGCCGTCGGCGGTGAGCACTTCCACCTCTTTGCCAATGTGGTTCTCGTATTGCCGGGCCACCTTGAACGGCTGGCCTATTCCAGCCGAACCCACTTCGAGCTCATACTCGTCAAGTTCGTTGCCGAGGCGCTCCTGCAACAGGCGGCTCAACTCAGCACAGTCTTCTATCCACACTCCGTCTGCATGGTCAATCTCTATGACGATGCGGTTGTCCGGAGTGATGTTAACATCCACGAGGAAATAGTCGCCTTTTTGCAGCCATTCCTCAACGATTGTCCTTACTACGTTATTGTCTATCATACGCGGTGTTAGGGATTATTAAAATAAAATGAGGAGCTTTCGAGAAGCCCCTCATTCCACTGAACGCTGCAAAGTTACGAAAAATAATGTTAACGGGCAAGCGTTATTGAAAAAATATTTTTGTTTTATTCAATTTTCCAGTCAGAGACAGTCCTTGTGTCGCTGTCGAAGTTCACAGCGACCTTCACAACGGGCAGTCCGCACAAAGCGAATCGCGCCGGATAGTTTTTCAGATTGATCTGCCGCATGGCCGTTGCCGCATCTTTGTTGAGCTTAAGTTCCATCACGTAAACGGTTGTTGCCGTGCGCATGACCATGTCCACGCGTCCGCGCGGCGTCCGTACCTCCACATCGACATAATATCCCAACAGGCTGAATATGATGTACAGCATCTGCTGGTAGTGGCCTTCGTGGTCGGTGTTGTCGCAATACGGCACTGTGAGCAGAAACTCCTGCAACAGCTGCAGCGCCCCGTCCACGTCGCCTTGGCGTATGGCCACCGACATCTTCGCCACAGTGGTGTTGCCGGGCTGCGGGTCGGTGATGTAGTTGGGCAGCAGACTGCGCATCAGTCCTATGCGTATCTCACGGTTTGGTATGTCGAGTGTGTACAGCTCGCTCATGCCGTCGTAGTCTTTTATCGTTATGTAACCGCTTTGGTACAACAGCGGTATAATGCTCGTCATGCGTTCGGTTGGCGCGTCAAAATCGGCGGCCACAACCGTCATGCCTCCTATTCGCGACGGCACGACATTGAATTTGCGCAGCATTTCAATAAGGTAAGTGGGTGTGCCGCTGCCGAACCAATAGTCGTTAAATTTTATGTCGAGCATGGCGTTGAGCAGGCTGAACGGATTGTATATGTCGGGCGAGGGCCATGAAAAATGGTAACCGTCATATTTCTCTTTCAGTTTGAGTATCACCCCGTCGCGGCTGATGCCGAGCTTTTCGCCCATATTGTCTATGTGGCCGCTCATCTGCGTAAGCATCTCCTCCTCCGTTATGCCGCAGATGCCGGCAAACGATTCGTCCATGCTGATGTTCTTGATGTTGTTCAGCTCGCTGAATATGCTGAGCTGAGAGAATTTCGTTATGCCGGTCAGGAAGACGAAGCGCAGGTAGGGGTCGCATGCTTTCAGCGGCGAGTAGAAGTTTCGCATCACGTTGCGCAGCACCGGCAGGTTCTCGTCTTCATGTACGACGTCAAGCAGTGGCGCGTCGTATTCGTCAATGAGCACCACCACTTTGCGGCCGGTCTTATGGTATGCCCGTTGTATGATATCTCCGAGCCTGTCATTAGGTTTCTGTGCTTCGGCTGTCCTACCGTATAGTTGTTCATATTTGCTGAGCTGATAGTTGAGCATCGACTCCAGTCCCTCCTTGTCGGTGTGCTTTGCCATGCTCATGTCGAAATGGAGCACGGGATATGCGGTCCATTCCTTCTCCAAACTGTTTATGGCCAGTCCGCCGAACAGTTCCTTCCGTCCCTCGAAATAACTGCGCATGGTGGACACGAGCAACGACTTGCCGAACCGCCGCGGACGGCTCAGAAAGAAATATTTGGCTGCAGAATTGGCCAGCCGGTAAATATATTCCGTCTTGTCAATATACAGATAATTGGATTCTATTATATTTGAGAATGTCTGTATGCCCACGGGGCAAAGTCTGAGCTGCTCTTTATCCATAATCGTTGAAGCATTTGTTATGTTTCGGCAAATATACTGCTTTTCTGTGAGAAAAGCGAATCGGTATACGTTTTATTTTTGTAACCCGCATGTAGCGAAATATTTTAAATTCAAAGAAAGCATGATGAAAAAGAGAATATTTATCGGTTTGTTGTCGGGTATGACGGCTCTTTCCGGCCCGGCACAGGCGGAAACCACAGATGAGATTGTTTTTGGGAATACTGTTCCAGACACGCATTTGTCCGTATAATTCGTAAAATTTAACATTTCTTTTTTCTCGAAATAGAAAAGCGATAAGGCCGTTTTTGCCATGTCGTAGGGTCGTTTTTATGCTCCGGGGTTGCCTTTAGGGCCTCCTTTCACTCCAGTTACGGCGTAGTTGCGTTGCAACTACGGCCTAATCGTGATGCAAGTACGGCCTAACTGGAGTTAAAGGAGGCCCTCTCTGCTATATTGACAAATTAACATCTCTGTAACTCGCTGACTGTCAGCGCTCCCCATTTTTGCGAAAAATCGCGTATTTCGCGTCGTAGTGCGGAAATCGTGGTGTGGGTACCGTTTAACATACGTTAAAGTAAAGAAAGATGATGGTTCTTTAATTGAGAATATTCCCAATAAAGGGCGTAATCAAATAAAACCTCCCCATTCGTTTGGTGTTTCGGCTACTTTGCACTATCTTTGTACAGTTTAAGCAGAGGCTGATAGATAATCGACAGAAAATGAAGCTAAAAGAATTTTTCGGCAAGTTTGCCAGTGCATATTTGTGGTACAATCTGCTCGCGATGGCAGTGGTGGTGCTGTTGCTGTGTGTGGGCGTGAACTACGGCCTCAAGTCGTACACGCGCCACGGCGAGAGCATAGACGTGCCCAATCTGCACAACATGAGCTACGACAGGGCAAGCGCGTTGCTCGACGAGAGCGGACTGAACATTGTGGTGAGCGACTCGGGCTACAACAAGGCGCTGCCGGCCGGCAGCATACTCGTGCAGAACCCCGAGGCCGGGGCGAAAGTGAAGTCGGGGCGTACGATATATGTCACGGTCAACTCGCTGTCATCGCCGCTGTTCACCATCCCCGACATTGTTGACAACAGCAGCATGCGCGAGGCCGTGGCCAAACTTACCGCCATAGGGTTCCGCCTGCTCGACCCGCAGTATGTGGCCGGCGAGAAAGACTGGGTGTACGGCATTGTATGCCGCGGACGCCATCTCAGCACGGGTGACCGCGTCTCGGTGGAAGACCCGCTGACACTCGTGGTGGGTAGCGGAATGACGGAGGATGACCCGGAAGACATCAGGTACACCGACCCGGAATATGACACGGGCGAGAGTGAATTTGACGATTTTGAAGAGGTGACAGTGCCTCCTGAAGGTGCAAGGATTGAATAAAAACAGGATAAACAAAGGATTGTGAAATCTAACGGAATGGATTTGGATAATATAATATCTGAAGAAGAACTGGCGGACGATTTCGGATTTATGGAAACCGACGACAGTCAGGAGGATACCGCAGGCCGGCAGTTGTACGAGCACTACCGGTTTGAGGTGGACCGCGGGCAGGAACCTGTGCGCATAGACAAATATATGTGCGAGAAGTTGCAGCACTCCAGCCGCAACCGCATACAGAAGGCTGCCGACGCGGGATTCGTATTTGTGAACGGTGAGGCGGTGAAGAGCAACTGCAAGGTGCGTCCGGGCGACGTGGTGACGCTGATGCTCGACCGCCCGCATTACGACACGCGTATAGAGCCGGAGGACATACCGCTCAACATAGTGTATGAGGATGACGCGCTGATGGTGGTGAACAAGCCGGCGGGACTTGTGGTGCACCCGGGGTGCGGCAATTTCAGCGGCACTCTGGTCAACGCCGTGGCATGGCACCTGCGCTCCCTGCCCACATACGACCCCAACGACCCGCAGGTGGGGCTGGTGCATCGCATAGACAAAGACACCAGCGGACTGCTCGTGGTGGCCAAGACACCGGAGGCGAAGATGGAGCTTGGCGCGCAGTTTTTCAACAAGACCACCCACCGCAGCTACATAGCCTTAGTGTGGGGCAACTTCACCGAAGACCGCGGCACCATTGAGGGCAACATCGCCCGCGACCCCAAAGACCGTCTGCGCATGACGGTGTTTCCGCCGGGTTCGGGAATAGGCAAAAGTGCCGTGACGCATTATCGTGTCATCGAACGCTTCGGATATGTAACGCTCGTGGAGTGCATCCTCGAAACGGGGCGCACCCACCAGATACGCGCCCACATGCGCCACATAGGACATCCGCTGTTCTCCGACGAACGCTACGGCGGCACGGAGATACTGCGCGGCGAGCGTACGGGCAGCTACCGGCAGTTTGTCATCAACTGTTTCGCCTTTTGTCCGCGTCAGGCCCTGCATGCCCGCACGCTGGGTTTTGTACACCCCACGACAAAGGAACAGATGGACTTCACGTCCGACCTGCCTCTCGACCTGTGGACGCTGATAGAGCGGTGGCGCAAGTATGTGGCGGCACGCATGCCAAAGGACGAAATGCAGCAGAGCCGCGGGTGACTGATATGTGAAAAGACATTTAAAAACAAAGAATATTACAACAAAACTGATATGGAGAATATTGAAAGCATGAAAAGGAATATTGCTATCGTATGCGGCGGCGACTCATCGGAGCACGATGTCTCGCTGCGTTCGGCACGTGGCCTTTACTCGTTTTTCGACAAAGACCGTTACAACATATACATCGTCGACATAAAGGGACAGGACTGGCATGTGGAACTGCATGACGGCACGACGGCACCCATCGACCGCAACGACTTCTCGTTTGTGGAGAACGGTCATGCCGTACAGTTTGACTATGCTTACATCACCATACACGGCACGCCCGGCGAGAACGGACTGCTGCAGGGGTATTTCGACCTTATCGGCCTGCCTTACTCTACAAGCGGCGTGCTCGTAGAGGCCATCACGTTCGACAAGTTCGTGCTCAACCAGTATCTGCGCGGCTACGGTGTGCTCGTGGCCGACTCGCTGCTCATACGCAAGGGCTACGAAGAGATGGTGGGCGACGACGATGTGGAGCGGCGCATAGGCATGCCCTGTTTTGTAAAACCGGCGGCCGACGGCAGCAGCTTCGGGGTGTCGAAGGTGAAGAACAAGGACCAGCTCGCCCCGGCCATACGCAAGGCGATGATGGAGAGCCCGGAGGTGATGGTGGAACAGTTCATCGACGGAACGGAGATTTCCATCGGCGTGTACAAGACGAAGGAGAAGACTGTGGTGCTGCCGGCCACGGAGGTGGTCACGGGCAACGAATTCTTCGACTACGACGCCAAGTACAACGGACAGGTGAAGGAAATAACGCCCGCCCGCCTCAGCGACGAGGTGACGGAGCGTGTGCGCCGGATAACGAGCCACATCTACGACATACTGGGATGCAACGGCATCATACGCATCGACTACATCATTGCCAAGGGCAAGGACAGCGACGGCCGCGAAACCGACAGGATATACATGCTCGAGGTGAACACCACGCCGGGCATGACGCCCACAAGCTTCATTCCGCAGCAGGTGCGTGCCGCCGGCCTGGAGATGAAGGATGTGCTGACCGATATAGTCGAGAACCAATTCTGAAGAATTAAGAGTGAAGAACGAAGAGTGAAGAAGGAAGAATGAAGAAGGAAGAGTGAAGAACGAAAAGTGAAGAGTGAAGAATTTGCTACCGCTGTTCAATAGTGTTCCCATACCTCCCATTCTTCCCATCACTCCCATAAACTCCCATCACTCCCATCACTAAAAAAGAAACTATGAATATCCCATCACAATTTGACCCCATACGGCCTTATGAGCCGGAGGAGTTGCCAGAGGTGTACGAGCGGCTCGCGGCCGACCCGCAGTTCCGCACAGTAGTGGAACATATCTTCAGCGGTGTGCCTTTCGAGGCCATAGTGCAGAAGATGCGTGGCTGCAAGACCAATCTCGACTTCCAGCTTGCCCTCTGCTATCCTTTCCTGAAGAACCTTGTGGCCAAGGCTGCCAAGAGTTGCGACATGAACGTGGAGGCGGTGGACACCGCCGGCCGTTACACCTTTGTGAGCAACCACCGCGACATCGTGCTCGATTCGGCCTTTCTCGACGTGCTGCTTTACGATGCCGGATTCGGCACCACCACCGAGATTGCCATTGGCGACAACCTGCTGGCGGCACCATGGATAAAGGACCTGGTGAAGGTGACGAAGTCGTTTATCGTGGAGCGCAGCGCCGGCATCAGGGAGATGCTGGTGAAGAGCCGCCGTCTGTCTGACTATATGCACTTTGTCATCGGCGCAAAGCACGACAACGTGTGGATAGCGCAGCGCGAGGGCAGGGCCAAGGACAGCGACGACCGCACGCAGCAGTCCATAATAAAGATGATGGCCATGGGCGGCGAGGGCACGGTGACGGAACGGCTGCTTCAGCTGCACATCGTGCCGCTGGCCATATCTTACGAGTATGATCCGTGCGACTGGCTGAAGGCGCGTGAGTTTCAGCTCAGGCGTGATGTGGAGGGATGGAAGAAGACCAAGGCCGACGACGTGCTGAGCATGCAGACCGGCATAATGGGATACAAGGGCCACATACATTATCATTGTGCGCCGTGCATAGACGGGTGGCTGCGTTCGCTCGACCCGGACATGCCCAAGGGCGAATTTTTCGAGGCGGTGGCGAAGCATATCAACCGTGAGATTCACTCCAACTACCGGCTCTATCCGTGCAACTATGCGGCTTTGGACATGCTGGAGGGTGGCGACCGTTTCGCCTCTCACTATACGGCGGAGGACAAGGCGGGATTCGAGCGTTATCTGGCGGGGCAGATGGCAAAGATTGAACTCGACAACAAGGACGAGGCCTTCCTGCGTGAGCGCATGCTGACGATGTATGCCAATCCGTTGAAGAACCATCTGGAGGCTGTGAAATGAGAAGGAACGTGCTGCCGGGTGGTGTTCTCGCGGTGCTGACGGTGCTCATGGCGCTGGCAGCCCTGCCGGCATTGACGGCTTGCGAGAACGATGCCTACGACAGTGGCACGGGGCCGTTGTCGCTTACGCGCGCCGATTTCGTGGAGGTGTACACCGGCGGTGATTGTGCCGTCGACCATGTGCTCACCGATGACGGATGCCGTCTGGCTTTGTCAAAACGTGTCACGCGCGCATGGCTTGACAAGCCCGACACACTGTATCGCGCGGTGCTCTACTACAATGTGGCTGCAGAAACAGCTGTCGGTTCTGCCGGTAGTGCCGATTCTGATGGCGGAATGACCACTGTCGAGCCGGTGGCGCTGTCGATGGTGCCGGTGCTTTATCCGCAGGTGGCGGACAACTTCAGGGATGGTGTGCGCACCGACCCGGTGAAGTTTGAAAGCATGTGGGTAGGTGGCAACGGGCGTTATGTCAACATCGGTTTCTATCTGAAGAACGGCAGGATGGGTGAGGAGTCGCTGACGCATACCATAGGCATGGTTTACAGGCGGACGGTGACCAACGCCGACGGAACGCGTACCGTACATCTGGAGTTGTATCACGACCAGGGTGGGGTGCCCGAATATTATTCTTCACGTTATTATGTAAGTGTGCCGTGCGGGGAAATCGACGGCGATTCGGTGAGTATCGCCATGAACACTTACGACAAGGGGATGGTGACGAGAAAACTAAGAATCAGATATTAAGAATTAAGAAAAACAGATTGTTTTTTCAACGCAAAGGCGCAAAGACGCAAAGGATTATTTTGTCCTTTGCATCTTTGCGCCTTTGCGTTGAAATATGAACCTTGTTTCACTTAGATGCGGAAAGTATTCTCTTGAGCACCACCGAGCACGAAATTTCGCGGTTGGCGGCCTCGGGTATTACGAGGGAGTTGGGGCTTTCTATCACATCGTCGGTAACGATGAGGCCGCGGCGCACGGGCAGACAGTGCATGAACTTGCCGTTGTCTGTTACGGCCATGTGGGCGGCGTCGACGGTCCAGCTCATGTCTTTGGAGAGTATCTTGCCGTAGTCGGTCGGGCAGGTCACGCCGGGACAGCTCCAGTTCTTGGCATATACGAAGTCGGCTCCCTCCAGCGCTTTCATCTGGTCGTACTCCACACGGGCGTCTCCCACAAACTTCGGGTCGAGTTCGTAACCTTCGGGATGTGTCACGACAAAATCTACGTCGGCGGCGTTCATCCATTGTGCGAAGGAGTTGGGCACGGCCTGTGGCAGCGCACGGCAGTGGGGTGCCCACGTGAGTACCACCTTGGGGCGTCTTTTCGCCGGCGACTCTTCTTTCTTCTTTTCCCACACTTCGTTTATCGTGATGAGGTCGGCGAAGGCCTGAAGTGGGTGTACGGTGGCTGTCTCCATGGCGAACACGGGTTTGCCGCTGTAGCGTATGAACTGGTTGAGCACGGTTTCGGCATAGTCATATTCGCGGTCGGTGAGTCCGGCGAACGAACGCACACCTATGATGTCGCAGTAGGAAGCCATCACGGGTATGGCCTCGAGCAGATGTTCGCTCTTGTCGCCGTCCATTATCACGCCCCTTTCGGTCTCGAGTTTCCATGCTCCGGCATTCACATCGAGCACAATCACGTTCATGCCCAGATTGAGCGCAGCCTTCTGTGTGCTCAGCCGGGTGCGCAGCGAGTTGTTGAAGAATATCATCAGCAGCGTCTTGTTCTTGCCGAGATGCTGATATTTGTAACGCTCGTTCTTTATCTCCTGTGCTTCGGCGAGTGCCATATTGAGGTCGCCGATGTCTTCTACGTTGATGAATGTTCTCATATTTTTAATTACGAATTTTGAGTTACGAATTACGAGTTGTCGGCTTACGCCGATTGTGAATTATTGAATTACGAGTTGTTTATTTACGAGTTGCGAATTTTGAGTTACGAGTTGTTTAATCCCAACTTTTGGAAAACTGTCTGTTCCAATGTAATTTGTAATTACATAATTCGTAATCGCAGCGCAGCGAGAACAATTCGTAACTCAAAATTCGTAATTCGTAATTCAAGACTCTCTTGTCTGTCCGTTCCCCTCGATAAGCCATTTGTATGTCGTTATCTCCTCGAGACCCATGGGGCCGCGTGGCCCGAGCTTCTGCGTGCTGATGCCTATTTCGGCGCCCAGTCCGAACTGTGCTCCGTCGGTGAAGCTCGTCGGGGCGTTCACATACACGCAGGCGGCATCCACGCGGGTCTGGAAACGGCGGGCTGCTTCGGCATCTTCGGTGACAATGCTTTCACTGTGGCCGGAGCCGTAGCGGTCGATGTGGGCTATGGCCTCGTCGAGTGTCCCGACTGTCTTTACAGCCATCTTGTAGTCCATGAACTCAGTGCCGTAGCTCTCGGCGGTTGCCGCGAGCAGCAGGCTGGCGGGATATGCGCCGTGCAAGGCCTCACGGGCGGGCGCGTCGGCGTATATCGTCACATTCTTTTCAGCCAGCGGGGCGCAGAGTGCAGGCAGGTCGGCGAGGCGCTTGCGGTGGATGATGAGGCAGTCGAGGGCGTTGCACACGCTCACGCGCCGTGTCTTGGCATTGCAGATGATGCGGCTGCCCTTGCCGGTGTCGCCGGCTTCGTCGAAATAGGTGCTCACCACTCCTGCGCCGGTCTCTATCACCGGTACGCGGGCCGTGTCGCGCACGAAGTCTATCAGCTTCCTGCCGCCGCGGGGTATGCACAGGTCGATGTATCCCACGGCTGAGAGCATGGCCGCCGTAGCCTCGTGGGTGGCGGGCAGGAGTGTGACGGCTGCCGTGTCAACACCGTAACTGTCGAGCACCTTGTGTATCACCGCCACTCCTGCGCGGTTGGACATGTCGGCGTCTTTCCCGCCTTTCAGTACGCAGGCGTTGCCGCTCTTGAGGCAGAGGGCGAAGACATCGAACGTAACGTTGGGCCGTGCCTCGTATATCATTCCTATCACGCCGAAAGGCACGCTCACCCGTCTCAGTCTGAGGCCGTTGCCGAGTGTGCGTTCTGTCAGTGTGCGTCCGAGCGGCGACGGCAGCCGGCTCACCGCCCGCATGTCGGCGGCTATGGCCTCAATTCTTTCCGCAGTGAGTTTCAGGCGGTCGTAGAGCGGATTGGTACGTTCCATCTTCGCCAGGTCTTCGGCGTTGGCTTCGAGAATGGTGTCCCTTTCTGCCGTGATGGCTTCGGCCACGCTCTGCAATATCCTGTTGCGTTCATCATCGGTCAGCAGCGCTATCTTGCGTCCGGCCTCCTTGGCTTTCTTGAATGTCTCTGTCATGATTCTTTTGTATGTGTTTAGTTTCTGTTATTTCTTATCAGTTTAACTCTTTCAATATATCTTCAAGAATGTATAAGTCGCTCATGAGTCTGATACCGGATTCCGGGTCTGCCAACTGCCTGTAGGTTTCGGTGGAATAAAACAAGTCAAGTGCCTGTTCGGCGTCTATTTTCAACTTGTCTGCAAGCAACATGATGATATGGCTTTGTTTACGCCACAATACGGTATCTCTCATATCTCCTCTTTCTTGATTAAAGTAATGCTTTCTTTGAACTGTAGATAATTGTCTATTACTGATTGATTGAGAATACAAATCTGGTGATTCACTTTTTTGTATTTCAACTGTCCAAGTGCTTGGTCGGCGGTGATGATACCTTTTTCGTAATCTTCAACCGTGTCAATAACATTGTCGTTCGCCACTCCGCCTTCTACAATATCATATTCAGATGAAATGTCTTTTCCTTGACGGCAGGCTATCACGTAATTCAGCCATTCTATGTCATAAGCCGGGAATTGTCTGAATCTTATTCCGTCGGATTCGGCAAGGGTGTTGTCGAATAAGTACTCACTGACCACGGGCAAAGCCTTTCTGCCTTTTCTTCCGGCAATGACAAAGGCCCATGCTTCGGCCTGTTTCTTGATTTTGGTTAGGTAAAACCCGCGACCGAAGTCAAGATTCTGTCTTCCTGCCATGGCCTGTGGATTTGGTACCGCCAGATATGAGCCATGGTATAACGTCATCATTCTTTTGCCTCCTTTTCTTCCTGTTCCCAATTCCTTAGAGTTTCTACAGTGTCATCAGCCACCCATTCGAGACTTTGTGTATGTAACATGTCATAGTGACAAAACAGGCGTTTGTGAATCAGCCCCTGCTTTTTTAATCTGTCGTGCATTTCTTGGCCTGATACATTTGCTTTTTTTGCACTTGCCTCAATAGCCATCACTGCAAAATGAACTTTACGGTATATTTTGTCATTATGATTTGTCATCATACGTGTGGTATTTTATATTTCTGCAAAAATAGCGTTTTATTTTCTTTTTGCCAAGTGTTTGCCGGCAAATATTGGAAGTTTTAAGATAATGACATCATAAGGAAGAATCAAAAAAGGTGCCGCAGAGTCCGACAATGCTATTGTGGAAGTCCTGCGACACCTTTTATTAATGATGCGTTTCGAATGATATTACGGCATCTCGAATGTCATTACCGCAATCTGAATGTTATTGGCAGACTGAAGAATACGGCTACCGGCTTGTCGTCCTGCTTGCCGGGAATCCAGTGCGGCATGGAATTGACAACGCGGAGAGCCTCCCTGTCAAGCGACGGGTGCACACCTTTTATCACTCTCGCATTGCGTATTGCGCCGTCTTTGCCTACGGTGAATCTCACAAGTACACGTCCCTGTATTCCCGCTTCCTGTGCGTCAGCCGGGTAATTGATGTGCTGGCCTAAATACTTGACGAGAGCTGCGTCTCCACCCGGGAACGACGGCATCATCTCGGCCATGGCTACCGGCTTGTTATCGTTATTCGCGTGCTTGGCCTCGCTTGATGGCTGTTTGGACTGCTCCGCCGTTTCGTGATGCGTGGCCGGCGCCGTTTGTACGTCAGACTCCGTCACTTCTGTCTCTTCGGAAGAATTGACGGTGCCGGCAGTCTCCTCTTCCTTCACGGTTGTGGATTCTTTCTTGTTCCGTTTCTTATTTCTGCCGGTATTGGGAGTTTTCTTCACCACCTCTTCCAAAAGTGGTTCGTCCGACTTGCCGAAACTTACCGGCACGGTGTTGCCTGTGTATGTTGCAATGAAATTGCCGATGAGAGAGTCTCGGTTGTCATTCAGCTCCATCCTGAAGTCGCCGTCCATATAAGCGTCGGTGTCCATGTCGGTGAAATGTATGTAGTTGTCTTCACGGTTCACCTCGCCGCAGAGCCTGTGTGTCACCTTCTTGCGGTATCTGGCGGTGAGTGTGGCGAACACCGAGTCGCCTCTCATTTCGGTAAACAGGAGGGTGGCCGGCGTTTCGTTCACCGTGCCGTTCCACGGGCCTTGCAGCACCTCTTCGTAAGCGACGGATGACGGGAAGAACTTCTCTTTTATTACCTTGCCCATGTCGGTAAAGAGGTAGAGGGCTATTGATATGGCAACGTAAATGATTATAGACCAGATGCATCCCTTGCGGCAGCCCTTTCCTCCTCCGCCGCCTCCTCCGCCGCCACCTCCGCCGCCATTAGATGTACCGCCAGTTCTTGTACCGCCAGTTCTTGTGCCGCCAGTTCTTGTGCCGGCAGTTCTTGTGCCGGCAGAAGATGATGAAGATGACGTTGATGAAGAAGATTTCGATGTTGAAGTGGATGACGGTCCGCTTGTAGTTGTCGCAGGTTTCGGGTCATCCACGAAATGTCCGTCTTTCCAACTACCGGTTGTCATCCCCCTTTCGGTGAACTTTTGGCCACGGCATCCATCTTTGGGCATGCCGTTTGGTCCTTCGTCCCATTCGCCTTCATACCATTTCACGCCGTCATTATAAATCATACCTTTGCCGGTTCGTATACCGTTATGGAAATGTCCTTCAGCAAACAATTCCCCCTTGTCTGTAAACATCTTTCCATATCCGTGGCCACCGTATTCGTTCCACCGACCTTCATACCGGTAGCCGCTGGGATAGTAAATCGTACCCGAATCTATCGGTTGGTCGCCGAGGAATGTTCCGTCCCATACCGTTCCGTTGGTCATGGTCACCTTGCGGCGTTCTGGCTTTGGCGGTTCGGCAAAGGCCAGCTCGCCGATGTTTTTGTCGATGACCTGCCGCAGCTCCTTTATCGTTCCGGCGCTTGTGTTGAGCTGGCGTGACAAGACGATGAAACTGTCCACGGCGGTCTTGAAATCATCGGGCATGAAGTCTTTGATATACTCGTCAAGTCTGTCGAGATCTGCATCGTCAATCTTTTTGGCGTTGGTGTTCGCCTGCAAGACGGTACGCACGGCGTTTACGAACGCCTTTGACGCATCTTCGTCAAGTCGCGTTATGTTGTCGCGGATTTCTGCCACATTCTTTACCCAGTTCCGCGATCTCATCGAAAATATTTGATCTGCCATATTTGCTGTGTATGATAAGCTTTTAGAGAAAAATCAATGTTTGCTGACCAGCGACATGGCCTCCTGCCATCCGCCGTGGTCGTAGGCTGCCTTCACTATTCTGAAACCGTCGCCATATACCGGGTCGGGACTGTCTTCGAGCATCCTCATGAACGCCTTTGCCTCGGCGTTGCCGATGAGGCTGAGCACATAGTAGCTGCCCATGTTGCAGAATCCCTCGCACAGCGGCGCAACGGGCGAATAGTAGCGGTTGTACTGCCAGATGTGCAGCATCTCGTGGGCGAGCACCTCGGCAAAGGCCACACGCGACAGGTGACGGAGCACACATATCTCGTAGTCGTTGCCGAAGCGTGTGGCGAAGCCTCTCGTGTTGAGGCTTCCACGCTGTGAGTACATGGTGTGCAGGTCGGTCACCTTCAGCCGCCAGTTCTTTATCTCGCCAAGTCCGGCCTTGATATACGCCCTGCGTATGTATGCGACGATGCTTGCGGCAGCCTCTTTGGTCACGATGTCACCCTTGCATACCGGACAGATGTACGCGCCGTGCGACAACTGCACAGATTGTTCCGGAGAGCAGAATCTGTGGCAGCTCACACAGCGCGGTATGGTGTCGGGAGCGTGGCTTGTGCACACTCTGTTACCGTTCCAGTCGCAGTAATATTGACCTGTGAGCGGCTTGCCGCATATCAGGCAGGTGTCTTTGCCGGCACGTCGTATTATTGCCATTGTCAGAGTACGATGTCCTGGAACTCGTCTTTCAGTTTCTTCACCTCCGAGTCTGACAGCTGTCGCTCCGGCTGTATCTCTATCTGGGCCGACGAACCCTCACACTCCATGGCTATGTGCACAATGCCGTCCTTGCCGCGGCTTACACGTGCGGTCACCGGAGTTCCCTTCGGAACCTGCTTGCCCCATGTAAGCTCTTTCTCGAGAATGAGCACACCTTTCGACACGGGTATGGTTCCCTCGGAGCTGGAGTTCTCGTACACCTGCACCATGGCACTTGTCTGATTGTCGCTGGCGGTAAGAAATCCTGTCGTTCCGTTGTACACCATCGGGTCGGTGCGCAGCAGTATGTTCGTTATTCCATCTGTGGTGAGGATGCCGTACGAGCGGGCCGACTTGTCATCGATGACACTGGTGTTGGCCGCATACAGGGCGGCACCTTTGGCCACGGCCAAATCGGGTTCGAAGCGGTCGAGGCGTATCTTGATGTTGGGGAACTCCTTCATCAGACGCTCTTTCACCATCGGCATGCGCGACGAGCCGCCCACAAGTATTATCTCGTCAATTTTCACATCCTCTTTTATCAGGTTTATGGCATGGTGGGTGCATGCGATGGTGCGGTCAAGCAGGTCGGCGGTGAGCTCCTTGAAGCTGCTCTGGCTTATCTCCACGGTGTGTAGCTTGCCGCCGTAGCGGAAACGCATGGGTGCCTTGGGTTGTGTGGACAGCTGCTTCTTGCAGGCCTCGGCTTCCAGAATCATTGCTCCGCCTTCTTTCTTGTCCTTGATGTCGGCGTAGGCCACTTCAAAACCCTCGATGGCCAATGCCACGTCGACGATGCGCTCGTCCCAGTCGACACCGCCCAAGTGGTGGTCGCCGTCGGTTGACAATGTCTCGAGATTGCCGTTGCGCATGCGTATGATGCTCACGTCGAACGTACCTCCTCCGAGGTCGTAAACCATGATGGTACGTCCCTCAAACGTGTCCTTGCCGTAGCTCAGTGCGGCCGCGGTGGGCTCGTTGAGTAGCCCGATGACTTCCAGACCGGCCACTTCGCCAGCTTGTCGGGTGAGCACGTGCTCGTCGTTGCCGAAATATGCCGGCACGGTTATCACGGCCTTGTGTATGGGAGCCTTGCCCTCATATTCGCGTGCGAGGTTGGCGTCATCCACCAACTTTTTCAGTATCAGAGCCGAAATCTTTACCGGAGATATCTCCTCGTTGCCAATGCTGCGCTTGTAGTTCTTGTTGGACATCTCGCGCTTTATGAAGGCCACGGCGCGCATGGGGTCCTGCTTCATCGAGTTTTTTGCGTCCGTGCCGACAATGGGTGTGTCGTATTCATCGTAGAACACCACCGACGGCGTGGTCTGCAGGTTGCTCTGGTTGTTGATTACTTGTGGTTGCCCGTCGGCCGGGTTGATTATTGCGATACATGAATTGGTCGTACCGAGGTCTATTCCGTATATTTCCTGTGCCATTTCTTATATATGAATGTCTGTTCGTTATCGTTTGTTATGTTTCGTCAGTTTTATTCGGTTTCTGTTGCCGGGGCGCAATACACCATGCGGGCCACGAGTTCGGGCCTGATGACAAATTCGAAGCGCTTGGGCTCGGCGTTGTCGCGCATGAAGTTCTGCAGCTGTACGTCGGTGTTGGCCACGAGCCACGGCATCGTCCACACATATCCCGGACGTACCGACACTATGTTTCCGTCCTTGGCCGGGTCGTCGGTCACTACCGTTGTGTCGTCAAACTCCTGACACTTGGGGTTGAACTCATTCGAACACCCGTCAGCATGTCTGAAACTGCGCACGGCGGAGAACGTCAGTCCCTTGTCGATGAAGTCGCCCAAGGCGGTCAGTTCGGCGTGCATGGGGTTGGCTTTTTCGCATCCGTCGGTGATGGCCTGCACCTCGTCGGCAATGTGTATTATCTCCATTATCACGTCTTTCTGCGCGCGGTAGAACACGTCGTTCTGGAATTTGGCTATCGTCTCGTGCTGGTTTCTCACCACCTCCGTCAGCTGCCTGTTCTGTTCTGTCAGCCTCTCGTTCTGCTCCTGCAGTTCCCCAATTTGCTGCGTGAGTAATGTGTGTATGGCCTTCTGGTTGGCTATGCTCATGCGCAGCGCATTGATGATGCGTTCTGTCTGGCCGAGCACTTCCGAGTTGTCCACCTTTACAGTTACCGGTGCGGCCTGCTGTTGCCGGTGCGGCTCTTCAGGTGTCACGCCCTCGGGCTCCACCACCGGTTCCGAAGCCGTCTCACCACATGTTCCGGCCGTCGCTTCCGTTGTCGTATTGACCGGACCGGCGGCGGATTCGTCCGTGGCCGCCTGCCCGTTGTCATGGTCATCACACTGCGGTTGTTGCGGTCGTACCTCTTCCACCTCAGGCTCCTGCCGTTTTTCCTGGCCTTCATTTTGCTGTGCAGCGTGCTCCTGCCCATCGGTTTCAGGCTGTTGCTGCCTGTCACTGTCGTATCCGAAAAGTTTCTTGAACATAGTGTTGTCTTGTTAAAAGTGATTAGTCTAATACACCGCCGTGCCACGTCTCTTCGTGGTGGGAGCCGTCGGGATAGTAATGCTCGCACCGGCCGTCGGGACCGTCGGGTGTCATCCGCCCCATCACCATGCCGCCGTCCTGCAGGAACATCACCCCGTTGGCGTCGGTAAGGGCGCCGTTGCGGAATGTGCCGCAGATGGCGTTGCCGTTGGGCAGGTGAATCATGCCCGTGCCGTTGTGCTTTCCGTTTTTCCACATGCCGGCATAACGCTTCCCGTCGTTCTGCAGTTCAACACCGATGCCCGAATGGCGGTTTATGCTCCACTCGCCGGCGTAGCGCCCGCGGTCTTCGTTGAATCCCAGTCCGAAGCCCATTTTCAGGCCCTGCCTCCATTCCCCGGCATAGGTGTTGCCGTTCAGACTTCTCAATATACCGAAGCCCGACCGTATGTCTTCGTCGTTCTTGTAACCGCAATATTCGCCGTCGTCAGCCGTTTCGAACGACAGTTCGCCCGTGGCCACCGTCTCCTCGTGGTCGTATTCGTCAAGTGGGGCGATGTCATCGGTATAGCCCAAGGCATAACAGTAGCTGTCAACGATGTAGGCAGCCACCGACGGCCGCAGGAAGAAATTGTCCTGCAACAGCAGCTTGATGTTGTCTATCTGTGGCATGCGGTCATTTTCGTCCATCAGAGCCAGCAGGCGCTGCGCTATGCGGCACTGGCGGGCGTTGCGCATCACAGGACCGAAGGTGAACTGCCGGCCCATCATGTCGGCCAGCAGTCCTTCTGCCCTTTGGTCGGAAATTACTTCTATGCCGAACTGGTCTACAATGTCGTGCAGACAGACGTGAAACTCACTCGAATTATTCCTCATCTGTATCTGTTACCAGAGTCGGTGCTGACTCTACTATTATCTCTTTTATTTCAAATTCCGCCCCGGCTTCCGTCTCTGTTTCCGCTTCGGTTTTTGTTTCGGCTTCCGTCTTTGTTTCAGGTATCGGCGGCAGAGAGGCCTTCCATAGGGCGCGCCACTCCTCTTCGTCCTTCATGGCCTTGTCCCTACGTTCGCCCCATTCCTTTCTCAGAGCCTCGTTGCGGGTGCGGGCCTCGTCGTTGACGGTTGCATACTCGTTGGTTTTCTCCGTCATAAGCCTGGTCTGTTCCTCCAGCTGCCGGCGCAGTGCCTCCACGTCGTTTTTCTGTTTCAATATGAGCGTCATTTTTGCCTCGGCCTCGGCAAGAGCCTTTTTCGTCTCTTCGAGCTTTTTGTCGTTGGCCTTCATTTCGGCCTCACGCTTGTCGAACTCAGCTTTCAGCTTTACGCCTTCCTGACGCAGTGCATACATGTCAAGAGCCTCATCGAGCAGGTCCATATTGATTATGCCCGCCATCGACATGTCGTCGCGGCTGCCCGTGGCGCTCAGCTTGGTGAGGTATTCGCCCAGCTCGTCCACCGTCTTGTCGCGTCCCTGACGGGCGAAGATGCCGAGCGTCTGGGCGTAGAAGTGCTGCAGTTTGGGCATGGTCACCCACGAGTCGTCGAGCCCGTCGCTGCCCATGATGACAGCCATGGGGAACGAGCCTGTGCCGTCGAAGGCATAGCGGAACGAGGGCAGCGGGTTGCTGTTGCAGAGGGATGTTGTCATGTTGAGGAAGCAGTTGCTGTCCCATGGCACCGGCTCGGTCCATGTGAGGGTGCGGTCGCAAGAGAGCATCTTGCCGTCGCCGATGTGGAAGGCGAACCAATAATAAGGCGTGCGCATGAAGGCCATCAGCGTGGTGCCGTAGGCCTTGGCAATGCGATTCTGTCCGAGCATGCCCCTCTCGTAGTCGGTGAACGGGTTTTCGCGGGCGTCCTTTTCTATGGCCTTTATCCATTCGTCGTAGATGGCCTTGAGGAAAGGCATCACCGCCGCGTCCTGCTCGCCATATTGCTGTATCTGCTTCTTGAAGAGGGCATCCTGCCGCAACAGCTGCATTTCGCTCTCGCTCGGGCTCTTGGGGTCAACGAGCTTGCGCGGACCGGTGGGACGGGCCGTTACCGCGCCCTTCTTTTCGAAGAAGAGCCGTGTGAAGTGGCTGTCGGCGCTCATGGCTTTAAGGTGTTCCAGGGTGATCCATGCGGCCAGTCGTGACCCCATGTCGCTGCGCACGTAGGTGTCGCCTCCGTGTCCGTCGCACACTATGGCCACCTGCACGCTGTTGTCATCGCTGTGCCACGACATGGAACTGTCCTGGCACGGTTTGCCCGACTTGATGTGGCTGGCACCAAGTCGGGAAACGTTGAATACGGTCAGGTTGTCGTTCATAATTCCTGCCGTTTTTTAGAATGTACCCCAGTCATCGGTACCGGCGTTGGTGCTTTCGTCACCAATGTCCACACCTTCGAATGTGTCGGATGTATTGTCGGTGTCTTTCATCTGGTCTACAAATTCCTCTTGCTTTGTGGCCGGAGCCTCCTTGCCTACCGATGAGTGTGAGCTGGCTACCTGCGATGCCGTCACGCTGACGAAGCGGATAATCTTCTTGAGCTGTTCGCGGGTGTGCACCGTCAGCACGGACTCTTTGTTGCCGGTGAAGTCGGCAAGAATGTCCTTGTTGGCGTCATCACCCACAGCGATGGCCACCTTGATGCCTGCCTTGAACCAGTTGTTGGCCTTGAGTTTCTCCAGGGCGTGCTTGTAGTCGTCGGTGGGCTCTCCGTCGGAAAGCATGATGATGGCGGGGGCGAACGAGCCTGCGGCCTGCTTCATGAATCCGGTGGTCTGCGACAGCTTGGTGTTCAACTCCTTGAGGGCCTCGCCCATGCTGGTGAGTCCGCCGGCCTCGAGGTTCTGCCATGTGAAGTTCTCCGACTCTATCGGCTCGGGGTACATCCACTCTATGCCGCTGGAGAACTCCAGAACTGCAATCTTTATCTCTGCATCGGCGTTCTTTTCGGATATGTCTGCTATTTCGGGCAGTGTGTTCTCGATGGCGTCGTTCACCTGTCCAATCTTGTCTCCTTCCATACTGCCTGATGTGTCCACCATGAATATCAGTGTCATCACTCTGCGGGGTGCAGCTTCTATGTTATCAAATGAGCTCATAATGTTGTGTTATTTATTATTTAGTATTTATTACTTAATTATTTTATTTCGCCGGTCTCGTTCTGTCCGAACTTTATCTTCAGACCTTTGGCGGCGGGCATACCCTCGCCCGGTTTCACCACGCGCACCTCTCCGTTGGGCAGCATCACCGTCCACGGCATGTCGCTCTGGTTTTTTATACCGAGCTTGCCGGCGGCGTTTTTCACCACCGTGGCCGCCACCTTGTCGTAGTCGGGTTCGGTCTTTATCTGGCAGTAGTATATCTTTTGCCCCTCGGACAGCGGTATGGCGTAGTGACCCACGAAGAGCGATGTCACCGGCGGCATCGGGCGGTTACATTCGAGGCACTTGTTGTCTTGTGCCATGGGGTCGTAGAACGTGTACTGCGAGCACACCGGGCACTTGATGTACAGTGAGCGCAGCTGTATGATTATCTCCTGCCACTTCTTGTCCAACAGACGCTTGCCGGGTGTGGTGATGGCCTCCTTCGAGAATGCAGTAACAAAGGCTTTCTGCAGATACTTGGGGAAGAGCGGCCAACGGTTGATGACGTTGTTGTGGATGCCCTTCATCGGACGGTTGCTGTTGTCGGTGGGATCGCAGATGAACACGGCGGTTCTGCCGAAAAGCTTACGCTCATAATCGGGCGTAAGACATGGGCAGCTGACATAGCGTGCACCCTCGAACGGACGGTTGAGATAGATGAGGATGAAGAGGCAGACGGCCTGCGAGAAATAGTCGGTGTGGCGGTTGGGGGATGACATGCGGTCAACAATCTCCGGCGCCATATATCCCGACTTTCCGAGTATGCCCACGTCCACGCCGTTGGGCGCAACGTTGTCGTTGTCGCACACGAGCACGTCGCCTGTGCGGGGGTTGATGAAGAAGTTGCCGTCGTTCATGTCCTGATAGCACAGTCCGCGCTTGTGCAGCTCCATGAAGCTGGTGCATATCTGTAGGCAGGCGTTGAACAGGGCGTGGAGTGAAGAGAAGCGGGCCTTGGCCAGTATGTACATGGCCATCTCTTCATAGCCTTGCGGGCGCAGTGCCATCACGTAGCCGAAGCTGTCGTACTGCCGTTGTGCCACGGCCAATGGCCACAGGAAGTTCTTTGTGGGCGCTCCGTTCTTGCAGTTCTTCTCCAGATTGTTCATGAATGAGTCGGGATAATCCACGATATACCATTTCAGGGCATAGTCCTTGCCCTCGTAGTCGACAAGGTATACGATACCCTGCCCTCCGCGTCCGAGTTCTTTTTTCACCGTGCACGACTTGCCGTTGGTGAGCTGTACTCGTGTTCCGTTTTTCAGTTCAGACATATTACTATATTTTTTAATTCTTAATTCTTAATTTTTAATAGATTATACTACAGGTTTCCGCCGCCTTTCAGGTCAAACTCGTCAACGAACGTAAGGTTGCCTTCGGCTCCACACTTGGGGCATTTCACTGTGCCCTCGTTTTGGTCGTTGCATATCATGGAGTGGCAGTTGTGGCAGATGTACCATCCCTGTGTGTGGCAATGGGGGCACCCGGGGAAGTTGGGGTCTGTATGTACTTCGCCATGGAATGAGTTCTGGTCGTAGCCCTCGCGTTTGGCCGACGATGCGCTTATCTTGAAAGCCCATTGCAGTTCACAGTAATTACCGTGTTTCTCCACCGTTACTCCGTACGGTTGTTTGGTGCGGCTGCACATTCCCATCACCACCATCAGGTCTCTTTTCTGATTCTTCATATCTTTAAAGTATATTTATTATGCAATAAGATGAAATTATGGTGTTTGCCGTCTATACGGCATTGTTATTCAAGTGGGTGACGGCCGGTAGACAGTCAGCTACAAATTTAAACATAATTATCTCTCTTTTTGCGTGTTTTTCAGAATTAACAGATATTATAACAAAATTTAACCAACGTGATGCTTCATTGTTGTATCATTGCAGCCTTGGCGGGATGGCTGTTTTTTAGCTTGGCTTGCCTGCTTCGCGTTGACATGGCAACGCGAAGCAGTGAAGTAATATAAGTTATATTGGTCGGTAATATAACTTATATTACTTTGTCGTCAGGCCTTTGACAGTCGATGGACGTTATGTCTTTCATTTAGCTTTTGTTACACGGCCTAAGTAACATCGTTATCCGGGTCACGTAACATCGTTATTTGGACCTTACAACAAAAGTTAAATGAAAGAGCCGTGTTATCGGGGGGCTTGATGTCATTTTTTAACGTTCAAAATATTATCCATCTCGTTAAAAATGTCTATTTTTGCATTTATAACAGTTCTTTTTATTATTGCGTGAATCAGTTTGTTGTCACTCGCTAATTTACGAATAATTTCTGAGGTTCTGCTATTTCTGCACCTTTAGAGGGTAGAAAACTTTAGTAATACTATTTATGATTGAGATCAGAGATATAAACGACTTTAACGAATATCTGGAATCGTTGCTCATGCAAAATGAGTGTGATGATTTGGAATTCAAAAGTGCTGCAGGTGGTTTCCCAGGGAATTTTTGGGATACCTATTCTGCTTTTGCCAATAGCGAAGGCGGAACCATAGTGCTCGGAGTGCAGGAAAAGAAAGGCAAATTCTTTCTGGATAGTCTTGCCGATGAACAGGTTGAGAAATATCGTAAGGATTTTTGGAATAATGTGAATAATCGTTCAACCATCAGTATTAACCTTTTGAGTGCTAAAGATTTGGTCATAGGCAATTATAAAGGATATGCATTCATGCTGTTCTTTGTGCCGCGGGCATCCAGAGAGCAAAGGCCGGTATATAGAGCCAACGATCCTTACCGGGGGACATTCAGGCGCAATTACGAAGGTGACTATAAATGTTCGGAAAGAGAAGTTCAAAGGATGTTCGCAGATGCGGATGACACTCGGCCTGCTGATAGCAGGATTCTGAAAAACTATACATTGGATGATTTGGATGCGGAAGCACTAAAACGTTATCGTCAGCTTTTCAGTCTGTCTTCTCCGGATCATCCTTGGTTGTCTTTGGACGATATAGAACTGTTGGGTAAGCTTGGTGGATACAGGAAAGACCGTCAAACTGATGAACAAGGGTTTACGGTAGCCGGTCTTCTGATGTTTGGTAAGACTGATTCGATAACAGATGTAGAATGTGTTCCTAATTTCTTTCCTGACTATCAGGAACATTTATCGGAAGATGAAGACCTCAGATGGACGTACCGACTGTGTGCTGATGGTACATGGGAGGCAAATTTGTTTAATTTCTATCAACGTGTTCTTCCGCGCCTACAATCAGTATTGCCAAAACCCTTCAAACTGGAGAGCAATATACGTAAGGAAGAGACACCGGCACACATTGCTGTCAGAGAGGCGTTGATAAATCTCTGCGTTCATGCCGATTATTCGGTTAACGCATCGCTTGTGGTCAGGCACGAATTGCATCGTTTTGTCTTCTCTAATCCCGGTACTATGCTTATCTCGAGAGAACAATACTACACAGGAGGAGAGAGTGTCTGCCGAAATAAGTCGCTACAAAAGATGTTCTCAATGCTCGGTGTGGCGGAGAAGGCCGGAGGAGGTGCGGATAAAATCATGAAAGGTTGGCGTGAGGCAAATTGGCGTTCTCCGAAAATTGAAGAGACTCAGAAACCAGACAAAGTGGTACTGACTATGCCCATGGAGTCATTTTTGTCAGAAGATGCAAAAGATGAGTTGACTCAGAAATTCGGTATTGTAGCAAATAGTTTTGACCACAATGTCTTATCCACTCTTGCCTTGGCAAGTGACGAGGGCTATGTGACAAATATGCGGCTTCGGTTCTTGTTGAATCTTCATAAATCTGAAATATCTGAGATGTTAAAGTCAATGACTCAGAATGGCTTGCTCATAACAGAGGGATATGGCAGGGGTATGAGATATTATCTGCCCCGTGAGCGTTGTAACGTATTTGGTGTATTGGATTCAAAGGTTGCAACCTCGGACAACAAAGGTTGCAACCTAAACGGCTCAAAGGTTGCAACCTTTCCAAAGAAGAGAATGTCGTATAACGATCTTAAAGCAAAGATTTGTGAAGTGGCAGCCGATTGGATAGAACTGATTGTAATAGCAGCATCAACAGGTAAAGATTATAGTTATTTGAGAAATAGAATAATTCCACGCCTCATAAATGAAAATGTTATTGAAATGTTGTATCCGGGCACTCCTAACCATCCGAAACAGAAGTATAAAGTTAAGAATTGACAATGTCAGATAACACAATAATTTAAATAATAACAGTTATTTTCGGTATAGTTTTATAGTTCCTGACAAGAAAAGAGAGTATGTTCTCCGAGATTTTGTTCGGACATACTCTCTTTTCTGTAAGTTCTTAGCCCAGTTCATTCTTTGTACAGATAGTCGTAGTGCACTATCGGGCGGACATCGTGGCTGCCGGCGAGGCGTGTGGCTTCGGCAATGGGGTAGTTGCTCCGGCCGACGGCGACGGGCTGTCCGTCGGGGTCGACGATGGAAACGATGTCGCCCTCCTCGAAGTCGCCTTCCACTGCCGTCACACCTACCATGAGCAGGCTCACGGCACGGTCGGAACGCAGGGCTTCGGCGGCGCGGGCGTTGATGCGTACTACGCCCTTGGCGAAGCTGCCGCTGTGGGCTATCCATTTCTTTACGGGCGACGTGCCGTTCAGCCGGGGTGTGAACTCGGTGTGCAGGGTGGCATCGGGCGACTTCACGAGGTTCACAAGGATGTTGTCACGCTGTCCGTTGGCTATTATCACGCGTATGCCTTCGTCGGCCACGCGGCGCGCCACGGCGCACTTCGAGGTCATGCCTCCGCGGCCGAAACCGCTCTTCTCCTGCCGGATGTATTCGCTCAGGTCGCGGTCGGGCTCCACCTGCGGTATCACACGTGATTCCGGGTCGGAGGGAGAGCCGTTGAAGATGCCGTCGATGTTGCTCAGTATGACGAGCACGTCGGCGTCCATCATCGAGGCGATGAGGCCTGACAGCTCGTCGTTGTCGGTGAACATCAGTTCGGTCACGCTCACTGTGTCGTTCTCGTTTACTATAGGTATCACGCCGTTGTCGAGCATCACGGTCATGCAGGCGCGCTGGTTGAGGTATTCGCGGCGCGTGGCGAAGCTTTCCTTCATGGTGAGCACCTGCCCCACGTGTATGTGGTATTCGCGGAAGAGGTCGTAGTAGAGGTTTATCAGCTTGGCCTGTCCGAGGGCGGAGAAGAGCTGCCGCTGTGCCACGCTGTCGAGGCGGCGGCCGTCTGTCTTCAGTTCTCCGCGGCCGCTGGCCACGGCTCCGCTCGACACGAGTATCACCTCGTGTCCCGCGCCGCGCAGCCAGGCCACCTGGTCCACTATGGCCGACATGCGTGTTATGTCGAGCTTTCCGTCATCACGGGTCAGCACGTTGCTGCCCACTTTTATCACTATTCTCATTGTTTGAATTACGAATTTGGAGTTTTGAATTACGAGTTGTCGGCTTGCGCCGATTTGTCCTTCTCCCTTATCTCCACGCGGCGTATCTTTCCGCTGATGGTCTTTGGCAGTTCGTTGACGAACTCGATTATGCGCGGATATTTGTACGGTGCCGTCTCGTGCTTCACGTGGTTCTGAAGCTCTTTGACGAGGTCATCGCCGGCACGGTCTTTCCAGTCGGTATGAAGCACGACGGTGGCCTTGACCACCATGCCGCGTATATCGTCGGGTACGCCCGTGATGGCACATTCCACAACGGCCGGGTGGGTCATCAGTGCGCTCTCCACCTCGAACGGGCCGATGCGGTAGCCGCTGCTCTTGATAACGTCGTCGATGCGGCCCACAAACCAGTAGTATCCGTCTTCGTCGCGCCATGCCACATCGCCCGTGTGGTACATGCCGTCGTGCCAAACACGGCGTGTAAGCTCCTCGTCGCGGTAATATTCCTTGAAAAGCCCCAAAGGCTTTTTAAGGTCAGAGGTATGAGTGTAGAGTGAAGAGGTATGATTACTCTTATGTAGTTCAGGAGAATGAGTGTTTGGTTCAGAGGTATGATTACTCTTATGTAGTTCAGGGGAATGAGTGTTTGGTTCAGAGGTATGATAACCGTTTTCACTCTGTCCTATATTACTCTGCTTCATATTCAAGTCTTGAGAGTAATCATATCTCTTCACTCTGCACTCTTCACTCTGACCTATTTTAATCACGATCTCCCCCTTCTCTCCGTCCTCGCACGGTGTGCCGTCAGGCTTTACGAGGTCTATGTTGTACTGCGGGTTGGGCAGCCCCATCGAACCGGGTTTCGGCTTGTTCCACGGCATGGTGCCGAGCGTCATAGTTGTTTCGGTCTGTCCGAAACCCTCCATGAGTCGGATGCCCGTCAGCTCGAAGAAACGGTCGTAGACGGCGGGATTGAGTGCCTCGCCGGCCGTGCAGCAGTAGCGGAGCGAGGAGAGGTCGTACTTGCTGAAGTCCTCATGTATCATGAAGCGGTAGACCGTTGGCGGGGCGCAGAACGACGTTATGCGGTAGCGCTCAATCTGGCGGAGTATCTTGTCGGCTGTGAACTTCTCGTGGTCGAAGACGAACACCGCCGCCCCGGCAAACCACTGTCCGTACATCTTTCCCCAGACGGCCTTGCCCCAACCCGTGTCGGCCACGGTGAGGTGGATGCTGTCTTCGGACAGGTTGTGCCAGAACACGCCCGTGGTAAGATGGCCGAGGGCATAGAGAAAGTCGTGGGCCACCATCTTCGGTTCGCCGCTGGTGCCGCTGGTGAAGTACATCAGCATTGTGTCATCGTTGTCGTTCACACGGTCGGGACGCACAAACGCCGGGGCCTGCCCCCATTCGCTCTGCCAGTCGTGGAACCTCTCGGCCCGCAGCGGCCCCACGCTCACGAGCGTCTCCACCGTGGGGCTCTCGGCCATGGCCTCGCTCACCTGACGCATCACGTACTCCTCGCCCACGCATACGATGGCCTTGATGCCGGCGCGCGTGTTGCGGTAGACGATATCGTGGCGGGTGAGCATGTGGGTGGCGGGTATGGCGATGGCGCCTATCTTGTGCAGGGCGAGCATCGACAGCCAGAACTCACAGCGCCGCTTGAGGATGAGCATGACCTTGTCGCCGCGGCCGATGCCCAGCTGCATGAACCATGCGGCGGTGCGGTCGGAGAGCGTTTTCAGTTCGCCGAACGAAAACCGGCGGCACGCTCCCTCGTCGTTCGTCCAGAGCAGGGCGAGTTTGTCGGGCTGTTCTTCTGCCCACACGTCCATCACGTCGTAGGCGAAATTAAACCGTTCGGGTATCTTGAAGTGCAGGTTGCGTATGAAGTCTTCCTGCGACTCGAAATGTGTCTGTGTTAAGAACTTTTCTATCATGACTCAGTTATGTCTTCTATAAAAAATAATGTTACTCCACCACCACGAGGAATTTCACCGGCCGTCCGTCGAGTGCGCGCATGCAGTGCGGCTGCGATGCGTCGAAGAAGATGCTGTCGCCGGGACCCAGTTCCATCACCTTATTGCCTATGGTTATCTCCATCCGGCCCTCCACGATGTAGTCGAATTCCTGTCCGTCGTGCGCGTTCTTGTTGAAGCGGGCGTCATCGGGCAGCGGGTCAACCTGCGTCAGGTATGTGTCGAACTTGCGTCCGCGGAATCCACTTGCCAGACTCTGGTATTTGTAGCTCTTGCGGCGCTCCACGGCCATGCCCTGTCCGTTGCGTGTGAGGAAGTAGCTGCTCATGCGCGGCTCCTCGCCGAACATCAGCACGTCGAGCGCAATGCCGTAGCGTTTGGCTATCTTCGACAGCCGGTAAACCGACGGGTCGGCCTCGCCGGCTTCTATCTTCTGATAGTGTTCGAGGGTGATGCCGCACAGTTCGGCCACCTCTTCCGCCGGTATGTCAAGCACCTCGCGCAGTCCGCGCAGACGCTCACCTATTTGTTTTATCTGTTCGTCCATAAAAATTTCCTTTTGTCGTTCTATTCTGCAAAAGTACAAAGAAATGACGTAAAACGGGCGCGTATGGCGATAAAATGATATAAAATGAATGGTGCGGGGAGATGTTGAATGTCGGGCATGGTGTCGTAACGGTTATGGCTGCATCTTTTGCCGTATTGTCAAAAGGTATGCACAGCCGCATCTTCCCGGCCGTTTTATTTGCCGGTATCGATATTTTTTGTTATCTTTACCGGAAAATATTACGTCTGACCAATAATAAACAACCTGACTATGAAAAAGGAATTGGAAATGAACCCTAATGGGTTGGTGGCATTTTTAGGCAAGCCGCACACGGAATTCATGCGTGAAGACATCGTGAAATTCATCCGCGAGAACGACATCAGAATGGTCAACTTCATGTATCCCGCGGCCGACGGACGGCTGAAGACGCTCAATTTCGTCATCAACGACCTTGCATATCTCGAGTCGATACTAACCTGCGGCGAGCGTGTTGACGGGTCGAGTCTCTTCCCCTTCATCGAGGCGGGCAGCAGCGACCTCTATGTCATCCCGAGATACCGCACGGCTTTTGTCGACCCGTTTGCCGAACAGCCCACACTCACCATGCTGTGCTCATTCTTCGACAAGGACGGCAGGCCGCTCGAAAGTTCTCCCGAGCAGACGTTGCGCAAGGCGTGCCGGGCGTTCACCGACACTACGGGAATGACGTTCGAGGCTATGGGTGAACTGGAGTACTATGTCATCGGCAGAAATGATGAAACCTTTCCCGCCACCGACCAGCGCGGCTACCACGAGTCGGCGCCATACGCCAAGTACGGCGATTTCCGTACGCAGTGCATGATGTATATAGCGCAGGCCGGAGGCCGCATCAAGTACGGTCACTCGGAGGTGGGCAACTTCACCCTCGACGGCGTTACATACGAGCAGAACGAGATTGAGTTCTTGCCCGTTCCGGCGGAAGAGGCCGCCGACCAGCTGATGGTGGCAAAGTGGATTATCCGCAATCTGGCCGACCAATACGGTCTTGAAGTGACCTTCGCCCCGAAGATAACAGCGGGCAAGGCCGGCTCGGGTCTGCACATACACATGAGGCTGATGAAGGACGGGCGTAACATGATGACCGACGGCGGGCGTATCTCCGACACGGCGCGCCGTGCCATAGCCGGCCTGATGGAGCTGGCTCCGGCCATCACGGCCTTCGGCAACACCAACCCCACGTCTTACTTCCGTCTTGTGCCTCATCAGGAGGCGCCCACGAACGTCTGCTGGGGCGACCGCAACCGCTCGGTGCTTGTGCGTGTGCCATTGGGATGGTCGGCGCTCACGGACATGTCGGCCGCGGCCAATCCGCTCGAAACGCCCGCACAGCCCGACACCACGCAGAAGCAGACGGTGGAGATACGCTCTGCCGATGGTTCCGCCGATGTATATCTGCTGTTGGCCGCACTGGCCGTGGCCTGCCGTCATGGCTTCGAGCTGGCCGACGCTCCCGCTATAGCCGAACGCACTTACGTCAATGTAAACATACACAAGGATGAGAACCGCGACCGCCTCGCCTTGTTGGCGCAGCTGCCCGACAGCTGTGCCGCGTCGGCCGACTGTCTTGCCCGCCGGCGGGAGGGGTTCGAGGAGCATGGTGTGTTCAGCGGCGCGATGATTGACGGCATCATAGCCCGTCTGCGCGATTTCAACGACCGCACGCTGCGCCGCGACATCGCGGGCAACGATGAGGAGATGATGAAGCTCGTCAAGCGGTTCTTCCACTGCGGGTAAATAGAAGTGAAGAGTTGTGAGCTTAGAGTGAAGAGGTATGATAACCTTCAAGATTTGGTTCAGAAAGTAATCATACCTCTTCACTCTAAGCTCACAACTCTTAACTTTTAATTACCCTTTCTTTGTTCTCTCCATAAGCAACTTGACGTAAGAACACTGCGGAACGATATTCATGCCACGATTGCGCGCATAGCTAATGGCGGCATCAGCCAACTTGCGCCCAATGCCACGCCCCTCTATATAGGCGTAGGTGTGTGTGATGGTCATCGTTTGCCCATCAATCTCATATTCTATATGTCCCACTACGTTTCCATTCTCAATGGCACGGAAACGGTTCTCTGCCTCGTAGTGCTCGATTTTCAATTCTGTATCGGCTTTCATCGGATATTGTCTCTTAATTGACTCCAGCTTTCAGCCCTCTTATCACCGCACTCGTGAATCCGGCGTGCTCCATCTCGTTGAGGCCGCGGATGGTCAGCCCGCCGGGCGTGGTCACCTTGTCTATTTCGGCTTCGGGGTGGTTGCCGTTGGCCAGAAGCAGGTCGACGGCACCCTTCACGGTCTGGAGCACTATGTGCTTGGCGTCATCGGCACGGAATCCCAGTTCCACGCCACCTTCAGAGGCGGCCCGCACGTAGCGCATGGCGTAGGCAATGCCGCACGAGGCGAGGGTGGTGCCGGCTCCGAGGAGTCGCTCCTCTATGACGAGCGAGCTGCCCGCGTCATCAAATATGTTCTTTATCGTTTCCGTCTGCCCGTCGCTCGCGCCCACGGGTACGATGAATGTCATCGAACTGCGTTCGGCGATGGCGATGTTGGGTATGGTGAGGAACATCGGCGGCACGGTGCCGTCATCCTTGCGCATCCATTCCGCCAGTGTTGCCGACGGCAGGCCGGCCACCACAACGACGAGCATTTGGCGGCTGTAGTCCATCACCGGCTTTATCTCCCGCAGCACGCTTTCCGCCACCCACGGCTTCACGACAACACAAATAATGTCGGCATCGGCTGCCGCCACGCTGTTGTCGGTGGTGAGACTCACGCCTGTGCCGGCAAAGCGTTCGAGTGCGTCCTGCGTGCGGTTTGACACTGTGATGTCTGACGGGCGGAAGATGTCGCCCTTGAGAAATCCGCTTACCATCGCGCCGCCCATTGCGCCGGCGCCTATGATTGATATTTTCATATTTTTTTTCTTTTATTGGGGAGTTAATCTTTTTAAGGAGTTATAGGAGTTAAAGGAGTTATCGCGGCTG
>NZ_URNN01000012.1 GCF_900549175.1 uncultured Prevotella sp.
AGGGAATAAATATTAAAAAGCGAAATAGTATCCACATAATGGAGAAAACGGAACTCTTTATGCCGGTATTGGCTTTAACTCCTTAGCGGCGCAGCCGCGATAACTCCTTTAACTCCCCAAAGAAAAACTCCTAAAATAAAAATCAACTCTTCAGCGAATCGAATCCCTGTCCGAACACACCGTTGCAGAACGACTGTGAGACGAGGGCGTACGGGTCGATGCTCTTGATGTAGTAGAAGAGCTCCTGCGATTCGTACTTGCGTGCGAGGACAATCAGTATGTCGGCCTCCTGCTTCGAGTACCATCCCTGACCCTTTATCAGCGTCACGCCGCGGTTGACCTTCGTATTGATGGTGTCGGCAATCTTTTCGTATTCCTTTGATATGATGATGAACTGCACCGTCTGCCGCGAGCCGTTGATGACGTAGTCGCACACGTAGCTTGCTATCAGCGTGAACGCCACACCGTATACAATGGTCTCGGTGCTGTGGAAAAGGAAGTAAGACGAGCTGATGATGGTTATGTCGATGAACTGCATCGCCCGTCCGAAACTCATGCGGAAGTGCTTGTTCAGCAGTGCGATGATGATGTCGGTGCCACCCGTGGAGCCGTTGTGTGAGAAGACGAGACCGAGTCCGGCACCGCTGAGTGCTCCCCCAATGAGCACATGCATGAACTTGTCTTCACCGGCGGTGATGATGGGGTGGGCCTGAAAGAACGGCTGCAACAAACCGATGATTACCGACATTATCGACACGCCGATGATGGTGCGGACGGTGAACTGTCGTGTAAGCGCCTTGAAGGCTATCAGCAGCAGTGAGATGTTGAGCACCCAAATGGATATGGCGGGCGGAAATCCGAAGGCGTAGAACAGCAGGGCTGATATACCGGCCACGCCGCCCATCACCACCTGCTCGGGCAGGATGAACGCCGTGTAGCCGAAGCCGTAAAGCATTATACCGAACCAGATGAAGAAAAAGTCCTTATACAACTGCTTGTTCATGTTCTGTCGTGCGATGTCTTTTATTTTGCTCATAACTTGGCTTTGTTTGTTAGTTTGTCATGCAAGGACAGTGCCGGCAGACGCCATGCATATTCATTTGCAAATGGTCGTGTGCCGTCTCTATCCTCTGCAAAGTTAAACGAAATTTCCGCACGAGCAAAGAAAATATGGAAAAAGGTGTTGTCAACGCGCTGTTTCCTCGCCATTATTCTGTGCACGTCTGCGCCAGACGGTCCGTTTCATTGAGTGCCGCCAGCTCCTTTACGCGGTTGAGGTCAATGCCGAGAGCCTTTGCCAGCCGGGTGCCGTATTCTCCGTCGGCCAGATAGCAGTGTGCGGCGTGGCGGTATTTTATGTTGTCAGTCACGTCGCGCATGTCGTTGGCCGTGTTGTCTATGAGCAGTTGCCGCTTGTCTTCGGCAAGCAGGCGGTACAGATTGCCGGGCTGGCGGAAGCAGTCGTCCACAGGGTCGTCATACGGATTGTAGTGGTCTATAGCTCCGTCGGGGTCCATCGGCACCGGACGGTATTGCGGATGGTCCTGCCACTCGCCCCTGCTGTTGGGGGAGTATCCCGTTGCGGCCCCCTTGTTGCCGTCGGTACGCATCATTCCGTCGCGGTGGAAAGTGTGCACCGGGCAGTGCGGACGGTTGACGGGAATGAGGTCGTGGTTCACTCCCAGGCGGTAACGCTGTGCGTCGCCGTAGGAGAAAAGCCGTCCCTGCAGCATCTTGTCAGGCGAGAAACCAATGCCCGGAACAATGTGGGCGGGCGAGAAGGCCGCCTGCTCCACATCGGCGAAATAGTTTTCGGGGTTGCGGTTGAGCTCCAGTATGCCCACTTCCATGAGCGGAAACTCGCCGTGCGGCCACACCTTTGTCAGGTCGAACGGGTTGTCACGGTATGTGCGCGCCTCGTCTTCGGTCATTATCTGGAAATACAGTGTCCACCGCGGGAAGTCTCCGCGCCCGATGGCTTCGAAAAGGTCGCGCACGCTGCTGTCGGGGTCGTTGGCCCTTATGGCCTCGGCCTCCTTGTCGCTGAGGTTCTTTATCCCCTGTTGGGTGACGAAGTGGAACTTCACCCACACACGCCGTCCGTCGCCGTTTACAAGGCTGTAGGTGTGGCTGCCGAATCCGTGCATGTGGCGGAACGAGGCCGGTATGCCGCGGTCGGACATGACGATGGTGACCTGGTGAAGCGCTTCGGGCAGCATCGACCAGAAGTCCCACTGGTTCTGTTTCGACCTCAGATTGGTCTGCGGGTCACGCTTGATGGCGTGGTTGAGGTCGGGAAAGAGTAGCGGGTCGCGCAGGAAGAACACCGGAGTGTTGTTGCCCACAAGGTCCCAGTTGCCCTCGTCGGTGTAGAACTTCAGGGCAAATCCCCTGATATCCCTTTCCGCGTCTGCCGCGCCGCGTTCTCCGGCCACGGTGGAAAAGCGTGCGAACACCTCCGTCTCCTTGCCTATGGCCGAGAATACGGATGCGCATGTATATTGCGTTACGTCCCTTGTCACGGTGAACTTGCCGAAGGCCCCGCCGCCCTTGGCGTGCATGCGCCGTTCGGGAATCACCTCACGGTCGAAGTGTGCCATCTTCTCCATGTACCATACGTCTTGCATGGCCATCGGTCCGCGCGGCCCGGCAGTTTGCGAATTGCGGTTGTCGGCCACCGGCGCGCCAACCTCGTTGGTCAGTTTCTTGCTTTCCTTTATCATTGTCATAATGTTTTTGAGTAATGAATGTTTTGATGTCGTTATCCTTTTTCGTGTCTTCCGCCTTTACGTCGGGGCGGTGTTTGCTTTATCGTGCATGTGTGTTGTTGGTGTTATCCCGAAACAATCTTCTTACATCTGCAAAAGTATACATAAACTTTTGTCCCGGCAAATCCTTTATTCCTTTTTAGACAAATGACGCATGAGTTAAGAAAACGCGCCTTTTTGTGTGCGGAAAAATGACGTTTGGTTGATAAATCCCAACAAGTGTTAAGCATGGTTTCATGGCCGTGGCAGGTGTTTTTTCAGGCATGGGGCAAGCCGGCCTGCATCATGTTTTTCGTGTATTTTATTCGTCAGGTCGGTAAAAAGCATTATCTTTGCACGATTCCGAAATCAGGATATTGTTATGAACAAGATTCTTGAGAACTATTTTTTAACAATAAAAACAATACGTAATGATGGAAACAGGAAACAAGGCGCCGGAGATTCTCGGGCGCGACGAGAACGGACAGGAAGTGAAGTTGGGCGATTTTGCGGGAAAGAAACTGGTGCTGTATTTCTATCCCAAGGACATGACATCGGGCTGTACGAGCCAGGCCTGCAATCTGCGCGACAACTATGAGGCACTGAAAAGTGCGGGATATGAGGTGTTGGGAGTGAGCATAAACGATGAGAAGTCGCATCAGAAGTTCATTGCCAAGAACGAACTGCCGTTCCATCTCATAGCCGATACGGAGCATGCCCTGGCCGAACAGTTCGGGGTGTGGGGCGAGAAGAGCATGTGCGGACGGAAGTATTTCGGCACATTCCGCACCACATTCATCATTGACGAAGACGGAACCGTGGAGCGCATCATCGACCCGAAGAAGATAAAGGTGAAGGACCACGCTTCGCAGATATTGGGATAGAGCGTTGCCTGCTTGAGGACGGAACGCTGTCTGCTTGTGGATGGAACGCTGTCTGCAGGCCGGACGTTGCGGCAATGTGCGGTAGCGTACGGCGGAATGGACATGTTTGAATATTCTTTACTTTAACAAGTGTTAAGCGATATGCTGACCGCCGTTTTCGGCCGTGATGCCGAAAACGGCGTTTTTTGGCTCAAATGGGGAATGCTGACAGTCAGCATGTTACAAAAACGGCGGCCTGTAAAGAAAGCGGAGAGGCCGCTTTCGCATTACAATAACGGCCGTTTTGGTCTCCCGTTCGGCCCTTATTGCAGTGCGAAACGCCCCGAATAGCGATGCAAAAAGGGGCGTTTTGCCTGTTCAGAGTGCGAAAAACGTGTGCGGAAAGGGCGGAAACGGCCTTTCCGCCTTTCTATTTTGCAAAAAATAAAATGCGTTTTTTTCAGAATTAAGGGGACAAACCAAAGGAGGTGGAAAGCCCCCGGCCCCCTATAGAGGGTGTGTCAAAATGCAATGGAAGCACATTGTAGGGACATATTCTTGTATTTGTCCGCCCGTAACATATTGATATTTAATAATTGTTTGACGGACAAATACAAGAATATGTCCCTACCAAGCTCCATGTAGCCATTTTGATACACCCTCTGTGATGTTCTTTAGATACATTGGGTTGGGCGAACACGCAGGTTAGCCCCTACGTTAAACCGACAATTTATGAATAATACCGCCAACGGGTTACTTTTTATATCTTTCCCACGCCATGTTGCATATCTCAGGAAAAAGGCGTAAATTTGCAGCAGAAATAATAAACCCTGTTATTCATACATACGTATCTATGAAAGAATTAGCATTAAAGTACGGATGCAATCCGAACCAGAAGCCCTCGCGCATATACATGACCGAGGGAGAACTGCCCATCGAGGTCATCAACGGCCGGCCGGGATACATCAACTTCCTCGACGCCCTCAACTCATGGCAACTCGTAAAGGAGCTGAAGGCCGCCACCGGACTGCCCGCGGCAGCATCGTTCAAACACGTATCACCCGCCGGAGCCGCCGTCGGTCTGCCGCTGAGCGACACGCTGAAAAAGATATACTTCGTTGACGACATCAAGATGGAGCTGTCTCCCATAGCATGTGCCTATGCCCGTGCACGCGGTGCCGACCGCATGAGTTCTTACGGCGACTTCGTGGCACTCAGCGACACCTGCGATGCCGCCACCGCCACACTCATCAAGCGCGAGGTCAGCGACGGTGTCATCGCCCCCGACTACACCCCGGAGGCCATAGAGATTTTGAAGGCCAAACGCAAGGGGACATACAACGTGATAAAGATTGACCCCGCTTATGTGCCCGAGCCCGTGGAGCGCAAGCAGGTGTTCGGCGTAACCTTTGAACAGGGCCGCAACGAGATTGACCTCAACGACCCGGCTCTGTTCGAGAACATACCCACCGACAACAAGACATTCACCGACGAGGCACGCCGCGACCTCATCGTGGCACTCATCACCCTGAAATACACCCAAAGCAACTCCGTGTGCTACGTGAAAGACGGACAGGCCATCGGCATCGGCGCCGGACAGCAGAGCCGCATACACTGCACACGCCTGGCTGGCTCGAAAGCCGACATCTGGTGGCTGCGCCAGCATCCGAAAGTGATGTCATTGCCATTCATTGACGGCATACGCCGCGCCGACCGTGACAACACCATCGACGTATACATCAGCGAAGACCACGATGACGTGTTGCGCGAGGGCACATGGCAGCAGTTCTTCAAGGAGCGTCCCGAGGTGCTCACCATGGAAGAGAAGAAAGAGTGGATAGCCAAGAACACGAAGGTGGCCTTAGGCAGCGACGCCTTCTTCCCCTTCGGCGACAACATCGAGCGTGCCCACAAGAGCGGTGTGGAATATATAGCACAGGCCGGCGGCTCGGTGCGTGACGACAACGTCATAGAGACATGCAACAAGTATGGCATAGCCATGGCGTTCACCGGAGTGAGACTGTTCCACCATTGATAAAGAGAATAACGTGACAGGGTGTATCAAGATACACCCTGCCATCGTTTTTCAAGAAACACCAGGATATAATATATAACGCATCACGACATAATATGGATATAGACGACATCATCGCCGGCGGCGGCATAATGTTCCGCCCCGAACGTAAGGAGAACGACGGCAACGGCAAGGTGAAGACCAAAGCCAAAAAGAAAAAGTACATCACCGGAGCCCACGGCAGCGGTTCGGCACGCCAAAAGGCAAAATACCGCGAGCAGCGTGCCAACAGGCACAAAGGGAAATAAGCAACCGACGCCCTTTGTGCCCTACATCACATCATTTATTGTCACGCACATCCGTTCCCCACATCATCTTTTCGCGCAATGTGGCAAAATAGCCTTCGGCACGCCTCTTTACAACCCTCACACTGTAAGGCGCCTTGCGTATTGTAAGGCGCGTCACCTCACGGCATTTTTCCGACCGTCCGTCGATGGCCACAAGAAACGTGTGGCTGCGACTGCCCACGGCAAGGGATATTTCAGCATCGTCGGGAATCACTATCGGACGTATGTTAAGACTGTGCGGCGCCACTGCCGTCATGGCCATCACCCGCGTGCCGGGCACGATGATGGGTCCGCCGTTTGACAGCGAGTAAGCCGTGGAGCCTGTCGGTGTGCTCACGATGAGACCGTCGGCCTGATAGGTGGTAAGGTACTCGCCATTGACACAGGTGCGTATGGAAATCATCGACGCATTGTCACGTTTCAGTATGGCCACATCGTTCAGCGCATAACAGCTGCCCTCAAACGGCTCACCGTCGGTTTCCACCTTTATCACCACGCGGTTCTCCACCGCATAGTCACCGTAGTGCAGCGCTTTCAGACACTCGTCAATCTCTCCGGCAGTGACATCGGCCAGAAATCCGAGCCGCCCCATGTTCACACCCACTATCGGTATGCCCTTGGCACCCACACGCCCGGCAGCCTTAAGAAACGTTCCGTCACCACCCATGGAGATGACGAAATCGGCATCGAAGTCATCACCGTCGAAGACACAGGCGTCTCTTGCGGCAAGCACGCCCGAGGATGTCAGGAAGTCGTAATACTCTCTGTCTATGCACACATCTGCCCCAAACGAGGCCAGTCCGTCAAGGACTTCCCTGACGGCCGCCGACTTCTTTGTCTGGCATGTATTGCCGAAAATGGCGAACCTGAGTTTTCGTGAAGTCATAAAATCCATGTTTTCTGTTTCTTTTATAGGTATGTGATGCCGTTATTTGACAAACATTTCGTATTTTTGCCGATGAATCAAGTTGCAAATTTACAATTTTTTGGCGAGACCGGAATACAAACGAATCAAATAAAAATCGAGATGACGAAATTAAGCGTAAACATAAACAAGGTGGCCACCCTACGCAACGCACGGGGAGCAGACAATCCCAACGTGCTGCAAACGGCCATCGACTGCGAATTCTTCGGAGCCCAAGGCATCACCGTGCACCCGCGCCCCGACGAAAGACACATACGCTATCAGGATGTGAGAGACATAAGACCGAGGATAACGACAGAACTGAACATCGAAGGCAACCCCATCGACAAGTATATAGATCTGGTACTGGAGGTAAAACCCACGCAGGTGACACTCGTGCCCGACGCCGACAACCAGCTCACTTCAAACCACGGATGGGACACGCGCGCCAACCGCACCTTCCTCACCGATGTCATAGGACGCTTCCGTGAGGCAGGCATACGCACGTCAATCTTCGTTGATGCCGACCCGGAAATGGTGGCAGGAGCGAAAGACTGCGGCACCGACAGGGTGGAACTTTACACCGAACCTTATGCGTCGGGCTATGCCGCCGACCGCGAGCATGCCATCGCCCCCTTTGTAGCCGCCGCCGAGGAGGCACGCCGACAAGGGCTCGGCCTCAACGCGGGCCACGACCTGAGCCTCATCAACCTCACCTACTTCCACCGCTGCATACCATGGGTGGACGAAGTGAGCATAGGCCACGCCCTGATATGCGACGCTCTCTACATGGGGCTTCGGGAGACCATCGCCCTGTACAGGAAGTGTCTTGAATAATAGACATAAAGACATGTTCTTTTGACAGAAAGACAAAAAAGACATATTAATTAAAAAGACATATCTCATTATTTAAAAAGACATATAATTCTTTCAGAACTTAAATATAAAGACAAACGATATGGCAAAAGTACACGTATTCTTAGCTGAAGGTTTCGAGGACATCGAGGCTTTGGGCACCGTTGACACCCTGCGCCGCGCAGGCATGGAAGTAAAGACTGTGAGCATCACCGACAGCCACACTGTGACGTCGGCACACGGGGTAAAGGTGGAGACAGACACACTATTCGACAACACCGACTTCTCCGGCTCCGACCTGCTCGTGCTGCCAGGAGGTATGCCCGGAGCCGCCAATCTCAACGCCCATGACGGACTGCGCCGCGTACTCATGTCACACAACGATAACAACAAGCGCATAGCAGCCATCTGTGCCGCACCGATGATACTCGGCGGTATCGGTATACTGAACGGCAAACGTGCCACCTGTTATCCGGGATTTGAAAAATATCTCGACGGAGCCACATACACCCGCGAACTGTACGTCACCGACGGAAACATCACCACAGGTGAGGGGCCGGCAGCCACATTCCCCTTCGCTTACGAACTGGTAAGGCTGCTCGCCGGCGAAAGCACGGCCGCACAACTGGCCGACGGCATGATGTTCAGTCATCTGATGCAAAACCGCTGACATAATAATATATCAACCCGACAGAACAACATGAGAAGCGACGATTACGTCATAATAGTGGCCGGAGGCAAGGGACTGCGCATGGGAAGCGACGTCCCGAAACAGTTTCTGCCGCTGAACGGCCGGCCCGTGCTGATGCGCACGATAGAGCGTTTCCGCGAATATTCGCCCGACCTGAACATAATACTCGTACTGCCACACTCACAACAGGACTACTGGCGGGAGTTATGCCGAGAGCACTCGTTTGACACAAGCTACCGGCTGGCCGACGGCGGCGAGACCCGGTTCCACTCCGTGAAAAACGGTCTGGCACTTGTTCCCGATGACAACGACGGAGTAACGGGTGTGCATGACGGGGTGCGGCCTCTCGTGTCGGTAGACGTTATCGACCGATGTTATGAGGAGGCGCGCGTCAGCGGTGCTGCCATTCCCGTCACTCCGGTGATAGAGACATTGCGGCATGTGGGCAATGGCACCGTGCCGCGCAGCGAATACCGGTTGGTACAGACACCGCAGACGTTCCGCACAAAGCTGCTGAAGCAGGCATACAGTCAGGATTATGACGAAGCCTTCACCGATGATGCATCGGTGGTGGAGCGCATGGGACATGCCGTCACGCTCGTGGACGGCAACAGGGAGAACATCAAGATAACCACGCCGTGGGACATGAAGATTGCCATGACGGTCTCTCCCCCAACCCCTCCCCAAAAGTGAGGGGAGTAGATAGCGACATAAAGACATGGTATCGGAATGTTCAAGAACAACCTCTGCACCTCAGCGTCTTCGCGTTAATAATTACATCTTTGCATTAAAACAATGAACAAGGAAGAAACAGACATCCAGTTCCTGCCGGGAGTGGGGCCGAGCCGTAAGAAGATACTGAGCGCTGAACTCGGCATCGCCACCTACGGTGACTTGCTGATGTGTTTTCCTTATAAGTATGTAGACCGCAGCCATATATACACGATAAGGGAAGTGACCGGCGAAATGCCCTTCGTGCAGATATGCGGCCGGATTCTCAGTTTCGAGACATTCGAGATGGGACCGCGCAAAGAACGCGTAGTGGCACACTTCAGCGACGGCACCGGCATAATGGACCTGGTGTGGTTCAACGGCGGACAATATGCAAAGAAGACATATAAGATAGGTACCGAGTACGTCATCTTCGGACGTCCCACCATCTTCAACGGACGCGTCAATGTTAATCATCCCGACATCGACCCCGCAGACACTATGGAACTGTCGGCAATGGGCATGCAGCCCTACTACTCCACCACCGAAGTGATGAAGAAGAAAGGCATAACGTCGCGCGTGATGGAGCGGCTGACAAAGACACTCGTGGAGAAACTGCGCGAACAGCTGCCCGAAACACTGCCCGACTAT
This sequence comes from uncultured Prevotella sp., assembly GCF_900549175.1. GTDB lineage: Bacteria > Bacteroidota > Bacteroidia > Bacteroidales > Bacteroidaceae > Prevotella. The sequence goes on from NZ_URNN01000012.1 coordinate 9,784, forward strand.
ATGACGGCGAAGCTTCACCTCGTGTCACGCGACACGGCACTGCGTACAATACATTATCCCAAAAGCGCGCGCGAACTGGAACAGGCACGGGTGAGACTCAAATTCGAGGAACTCTTCTACGTACAGCTCAACATCGTGAGATACGCCGCCGACCACCGCCGCAAATACCGCGGATATGTGTTCGCACGCATCGGCGACAACTTCAACACATTCTTCTTCCACCATCTGCCGTTCACGCTCACAGAAGCGCAAAAGCGCGTGATACGCGAAATACGCGGCGACATGGGTTCCGGCCGGCAGATGAACCGCCTGCTGCAGGGTGACGTTGGCTCGGGCAAGACACTCGTCGCCCTGATGTCAATGCTCATCGCCATCGACAACGGCTATCAGGCGTGCATCATGGCACCTACGGAAATCCTTGCCGAACAGCATCTGGATACCATCCGCAACTTCCTCGGCACAATGGACATACGTGTGGAGTTGCTCACCGGCATGGTCAAAGGCAAACGCCGCAAGGAGGTGCTCGAGGCACTGTCCGACGGGCGGACAGACATTCTCGTGGGCACACATGCCGTGATAGAAGATACCGTGCAATTCGCACGGCTGGGTATGGTGGTGGTTGACGAGCAGCACCGCTTCGGTGTGGCGCAACGTGCCAAACTGTGGAGCAAGAGCGACAATCCGCCGCACGTGCTCGTGATGACAGCCACGCCGATACCACGCACGCTGGCCATGACGCTCTACGGCGACCTCGACGTGAGCGTGATAGACGAGCTGCCACCCGGACGCAAGCCCATAGTGACAAGCCACGTTTATGACAACCGCATGGCAAGTCTCTACGACGGCATACGGCGGCAGATACAGCAGGGACGTCAAGTGTACATCGTATTCCCGCTGATAGAGGAGAGCGAGAAGACGGACCTGAAGAATCTTGAAGACGGATTCGAGACACTGCGTGAGGTATTTCCCGAATTCAGGTTGAGCAAGGTACACGGACGGATGAAGTCGAAAGAGAAGGAGGAGGAGATGCGGAAGTTCGTCAGTGGCGAGACGCAGATTCTCGTCGCCACAACGGTGATAGAGGTGGGGGTAAACGTTCCCAATGCCTCGGTGATGGTAATACTCGACGCACAGCGTTTCGGCCTCTCGCAGCTGCACCAGTTGCGCGGACGCGTGGGGCGCGGTGCCGACCAGTCGTTCTGCATACTCGTCACCACATACAAGCTGAGTGAAGACACGCGCAAGCGCATCGACATAATGTGCGACACCAACGACGGATTCCGCATTGCCGAGGCCGACCTCAAACTGCGCGGACCGGGCGACCTCGAAGGCACGCAGCAAAGCGGAATGGCTTTCGACCTGAAAATAGCAGACATAGCACGCGACGGACAGATAGTGCAGATGGCACGTGATGAGGCACAGGCCGTGATTGACAATGACCCGATGTGCGAGAAACCGGCATACGCCATTTTGTGGAACCGGCTGAAAGAATTGAAGAAGACAAACATCAACTGGGCCGCCATTTCATAGCCACAAGTGTTAAAATACACATAAAACGTGTTAATGTTGTCCATAATTTACGTTAACATTGCCATTTATTATAAAATATTTATTATCTTTGCAACGTTCCTAATTGTGAACAGGCTCACTATCCGTGCTATAATTGGATTATAATTATATACGGCGAGCCTCATACACAACACTTGTAAGCGAATCAAAACCTAATTATGACATTTAAGAAACTTAAAACATTTGCAATATTAGCGTTTATATCTATTGGTTCAATACCGACAATGGGACAAGACCTGTTGGCGCGTCAGGCACCGATAGACCGTAAGATGAAAGCAGTGGACTCCGTTGCACTTAACAGACTCATAATGAACGAGATGCTCGAGTCGCCGGCAGCAGACCTATATGAAGAGTGGGAAAACAAATATGCCCACCGGGCCACGGAATTGCCGGACTCTTTCCGTATAGACCTGCGGGGATTCTGCATGCCGACAACGAGCCGTGTGCTCACCTCCAACTTCGGAGCACGCTGGGGACGCCAGCACAAAGGGCTTGACGTAAAGGTGTACATTGGTGACACCATCCGCGCCGCATTCAGCGGAAAGGTGAGAATTGTACGCTACGAAGCCAGAGGATATGGAAAGTATGTAGTGATACGCCACTATAATGGTTTGGAGACCATCTATGGCCACATGTCGAAACAGCTTGTGACCGAAGATCAGGAAGTACGTGCTGGCGAACCCATCGGTCTCGGTGGCAACACGGGACGAAGCACCGGTTCGCACCTGCATTTTGAGACACGCCTGTGCGGCGTAGCCCTCAACCCCGCCCTGATGTTCGACTTCAGAAATCAGGATGTGGTGGATGACTACTACATGTTCCGCCGCGACTCATACGAGCACGAAGGAGCATTGGCCACACGCCTGCGCGGTGTGGGAGCCGGCTCGTCAGCAAACGGTGATGACATTGAGCTGGCAACAGCCGCTCCTGCAGCATCTTATGCCACAAACGTACGTTTCCACAAGGTTAAGTCTGGTGAAACACTGTCATCCATTGCCCGCAAACGCGGCACCACCATTGACGCCTTGTGCAAACTAAACCACATAGGCAAGAAGATGCGCCTCATGCCGGGACAAATTTTGAAGTATAACTAAGGCCATAAGGGAAAAAGAAACTGCCGTCAGGCGTAAAAGCCAGATGGCGGTTTGTATCACAGGATATCAAACTATAAAGGGAAAGCCATGCCGGACGGCATGGCTTTTTCTATTCTCAACATTCAACATTGTCTATCACTCCGCAAATATCGGCGAAGATACGTTCGAGCTCACCCAAACCGTCAATATGATGGTGTGTGCCGTCAGCCTTATACCATTCGATGAGCGGTGCCGTCTGGTTGTGATAAACATCAAGACGCTTCTTTATCGTCTCCTCGTTATCGTCAGAACGTCCGCTCTGCTTTCCACGGTTGATGAGTCGTGTCATCAACTCATCCTCCGGCACATCAAGTTCTATCATGGCAGCGATACTGTGACCGCGCTTTGAAAGCATTGTCTTCAGAGCCTCGGCCTGCGGTATGGTACGTGGGAAACCGTCGAAGATCACTCCTTCGTGCTCTGCTCCGAAACCGTCATAAACGCTTGCCAGAATATCAATCATCAGACTGTCGGGAATAAGCTGCCCCTTGTCGATAAACGATGCAGCTGTCTTTCCGAGTTCCGTTCCGTTCTTAATCTCATTGCGAAGCACGTCGCCAGTCGAGATGTGACCGAAACCATACTTCTTGATCATCAGTTCGCTCTGGGTTCCCTTTCCGGAACCTGGAGCGCCGAATATTACAATATTTTTCATTACGTATACTACTTATTGTTCAAACTTAATTCTTTACTGTCCATCCAACCCTTACTGAGTATATCGGCCGCAAAAAACTCCTCAATCCTCCTTTATGGTGTATATGTCCTTGAGGTTACGGCCCTGCTGGTCGTAGTCAAGACCATAACCGAGAATGAAGTCATTTGGTATATTGAAAGCCACATATTCGATGTCGAGCTGTGTCTTCAGCCGCTCGGGCTTGAGCAACAGCGTGCAGATATGCACCGACTCGGGGTTTCGTGTGCCGAGACTCTCTATCATGCGCTTCATGGTGAGACCACTCTCCACAATATCCTCAACGATTATCACCGTACGGTTCGTGAGGTCCTCGTTTATGCCTATCACCTCCTTTATCTTCCCTGTCGACGTTGTACCCTCATACGAAGCGAGCTTCACAAACGAAATCTCACACGGTATTGTCATCTCGCGCATCAGGTCGGCAGCGAAAATAAACGAGCCGTTAAGAACAGCCAGCAACAACGGGTTACGACCTTCCATGTCCCGGCTTATCTGCTCGGCTAAAGCCTTCACACGACTTTTGATTTCTGCTTCAGGAATAGATGTTTCAAACATCTTGTCCTTGATTTTAACTATACTCATGGCGCTTTTAAAAAAATTTGCCACAAAATTACTAAAAATCCATCAAAGTATAGCCACCGATTAGCATTAATTTTGTATTTTTGCCGTATGAAGATTTTCACAAGCACTCAAATACACGAGCTCGACAAATATACAATAGAACACGAGCCCATCGAATCTATTGATTTGATGGAGCGTGCCGCCAAGACCATCTCCCATGCCATAACGGAGATGTGGACCAACGACACTCCCATAATTGTGTTCGCCGGTCCGGGAAACAACGGAGGTGATGCCCTTGCCGTGGCAAGGATGCTCGCAGAAGGCGGATATACCGTATCGGTATACCTGTTCAACATATCCGGCCACCTGTCGGAAGACTGCGCCACCAACCGCACACGTCTGACGGAGAGCAAGAAAACAAAGGAATTCATAGAAGTGACACAGGAGTTCGACCCGCCACAGCTCACAGCCGAAACACTTGTCGTCGACGGCCTCTTCGGCTCCGGCATCAACAAGCCGCTCGCCGGTGGCTTCTCGTCGCTTGTGAAATACATCAACGCCTCTCCCTGCAAGGTGGTCAGCATTGACGTGCCCTCAGGTCTGATGACAGAAGACAACACCTACAACGTGAGGGCAAACATAATACGCGCCAACGTCACCCTGACATTACAGCAGCCCAAACTGGCGTTTCTCTTTCCCGAAAACCAAGTGTTCATAGGCCGCCTGAAAGTGCTCGACATACGAATAAGCGGCGAAGGGATAGCAAAAACCGACGCCATTTACAACGTCATCGAAGAGCAGGCCGTAAGACAGATGATGCGCGGAAGAAGTCCGTTCGCCCACAAAGGCATGATGGGTAACGCACTGCTCATAGCCGGCAGCTACGGCATGGGCGGAGCGGCAGTGCTCGCCACCAGGGCGTGCCTGAGGGCCGGTGTGGGTAAGGTGACGGTGCATACGCCCAAAGGCAACAACATAATAATGCAGATATCCGTGCCCGAAGCCGTGATACAGCCCGATCCGGAAGAGACGATATTTTCCGAACCGGTAGACACCGAAGACTTCAACGCCCTCGGCATAGGCCCCGGATTGGGCACGAGCGAGACAACGGCTATAGCGCTCATCGCACAATTAAGACGCACACAGTGCCCCATCGTGGCCGATGCCGACGCCATCAACATATTGGCCAACCGCCGCGCATGGATACAGCAACTGCCCAAAGGCATCATCCTGACTCCCCACCCCAAAGAGTTCGACCGTTTGGACGGACACAGCACCGACAGCTACGAACGGCTGACGAGGGCAAGCAAGATGGCCGAGCGACTCGGAGCCTACATCATCCTTAAAGGACACCATTCCGCACTGTGCATGCCCGACGGTCACGTCACGTTCAACTCCACAGGCAATGCTGGCATGGCCACAGCCGGTAGCGGCGACGTGCTCACGGGCATCATCACCGCCCTGCTCGCCCGCGGTTACAAACAGGCGGAAGCCTGCATCGTGGGAATGTATCTGCACGGTTTGGCTGGTGACATCGCCGCCAAGGAACTCGGCATGGAAAGTCTCACGGCAGGCGACCTCATAACATATCTGCCGAAAGCATTCAAACGATTAAACGACTAACAAATCACATACATAAGATTATGCGAAACCTCATTGCAGCAGGCCTCATCATGCTCGGCAGCATGGCATCGGCCCAAACACAGATAAGCAAATACCAACCGGGCATGACTCCCGAAGGCGCCGTCTACTACCTCCCCAAGACTGCACTGCGCATAGTGGTGCAAGTGGAGAAAACAACTTACACCCCCGGTGACTTCTGCAAATACTCGGAAAGATACCTGCGCATCAAGAACGTCGAGAAAGAGCCTACAGAGAGCTACAAGGTGACATCCATCACCGAGACATCTTTCGGCGTGGCCGACAAGTCAAAATGCTACGCCGTGAAGTACAACCCCAAGAACGCCACGGCCAACATCACCCTTGCCGACGACGGCACCCTGCTGGCCATCAATGCCGATGCCATACAAACGGAAACACCGGCAAAATTCACTCCCGCACCAAAATCAAAGGCCGTAAACCCACGCCAGTTCATGAGCGAGGAAATACTGGCAGCGGGAAGCACGGCAAAGATGGCGGAACTGACCGCGCTTGAAATCTACGACATACGCGACAGCAAGAACCAGCTCACGCGCGGACAGGCCGACTTCATGCCTAAAGACGGAGAGCAGCTGAAGATAATGCTCAACCAGCTCGACGCACAAGACCGCGCACTGACACAGCTCTTCACCGGCACCGTGACCAAAGACACCACCGAGCACGTGTTCATATACTACCCCGACAAGGAAGTCAACAGGCAGGTGCTTTTCCGTCTGTCATCGCATCTTGGCATAGTCGACCACGACGATCTCTCGGGCGTGCCATATTACATCAGCATCGAAGACCTGCACAGTGTGCCGGCTAACACAATGCCCACAGAAGAGAGCAAAAAGAAAAAGGGCAAAACAGAAAAAGACATACAGGACGGCATTTATGTCAACATCCCCGGCAAGATAAAAGCCACGATAGCGCGGGGCAACGACAACATGGCCAGTTTTGAGATACAGACGGCTCAGTTCGGCAGCACCGAGCTGCTCAGCGGCGACCTTTTCAACAAGCGCTTCACCACCCATCTCACGTTGAATCCCAAGACTGGTGCTGTGGCAAAGATTGAGGCTGAGCAGCCGAAGAAATAAATCAGAAATTGAGAAGAGGCTGTGTCAAAATAAGGTTCACACACGTTGTAGGGACATATTCTTGTATTTGTCCGCATGTTACGTATTGATAATCAACGTTTATTAAGCGGACAAATACAAGAATATGTCCCTACAAAGCACCATGTAACCATTTGGGCACGGCTTTCAATTTTCAATTAGGAAGCCCCAATTAGAAAAAAGTCCCGCTCCACGGTATTGTAGAGCGGGACTTTTTTGTTCTTTTTATCTCCGGAGAGATGAATTTAGTCAAGCTGGGCGAGCTTGTTGTCGCTGCCAAGCACGTTGACAATCTTGTGCTTGTACATCTCCTCCATGAGGTCGCGGGCGGGACCGCAGTACTTGCGCGGGTCGAACTCAGCGGGTTTCTCTGCCAGAGTCTTGCGAACAGCAGCGGTGAAAGCCAGACGTGAGTCAGAGTCGATGTTGATCTTGCAAACGGCGCTGGCAGAAGCCTTGCGAAGCTGCTCCTCGGGAATACCTACAGCGTTGGGGAGCTTGCCACCATACTGGTTGATGATGTCAACATACTCCTGAGGTACAGAAGAAGAACCGTGAAGCACGATGGGGAATCCGGGTATCTTCTCCATAATCTCGTCGAGAATGTCGAATGCCAATGGCGGGGGTACCAAACGGCCTGTTGCGGGGTCAACCGTGCACTGCTCGGGAGTGAACTTGTAAGCACCGTGAGAAGTACCGATAGAGATGGCCAGAGAGTCTACGCCTGTCTTCGTTACGAAGTCGATAACCTCCTCGGGCTTTGTGTAGTGAGATTCCTCAGAAGCAACCTCGTCCTCAACGCCGGCCAGCACACCGAGCTCACCCTCTACTGTAACATCGTGAGCATGTGCATACTCAACAACCTTCTTTGTCAGAGCGACATTCTCTTCGTAGGGAAGTGAAGAACCGTCGATCATCACTGAAGAGAAGCCCATGTCCACACAGCTCTTGCACAGCTCAAAGCTGTCGCCGTGGTCAAGGTGCAGAACAATCTCGGGGTGTTTGCATCCCAGTTCCTTTGCATACTCCACAGCACCCTGTGCCATGTACTGGAGCAGAGTCTGGTTAGCATAGTTGCGGGCACCCTTAGACACCTGCAGAATAACCGGTGACTTCAGTTCTGAAGATGCTTTGATGATAGCCTGCAGCTGCTCCATGTTGTTGAAGTTGAACGCAGGAACAGCGTAACCGCCGTTGATGGCTCTTTTGAACATCTCTTTGGTGTTCACAAGGCCCAATGATTTGTAACTTGCCATAATTTTGTATATATATATTATATGTTAATTAGAAACTTCTGTTCCGTTCACGACCGCAAAGTTAACATTTTAATCGTCACCAACAAAAGATGCAACACTTTTTAATGCCGGTAAATCCTAAAAAAAACGCATCGGCCACCGCCGCATGCGTCTTTTCGTGAAAAATGCAAAACACAGTTTGCAAACATGCCGGCAATCGCCATGCTATTGCGGCATGCCTATTTCCTTCACCTTGTTTTCAAAACTGCCACGCCCGTCAATGGCACCATTCTTTACCCTCGCCCTGTAGTTGTAAATCGTGTTCACCGAATAATGCAGGAATTCGGCTATCGTCGAACTGTCGCCGATGCCGAGACGTATCAGCGCAAATATACGCAGGGTGGTATTGAGCCTGTCGCCGTCTGTAACGACACGCTCCTCGGGCTTCAGCAGGGAGTTGAAGTCATCCACGAAGTTGGGAAACAGATGTAAGAATGCCGCATCGAAGTTGGCATAAAGTTCCTCCAGTTCGCGGTCCTTCATCTCGCCCGTCTTTGTCATCTGCCACAGAGTCTCATATTCACGGCCCTTCAACATTTTGTTCACCCGCTTGCGAAAATCGTCGTTACGGTCTATATACCGCGAACAGAGACGCATGAAGCGCCCGATGTACTCCTCCTTCACGCGGGTCTGTTCGTTAAGCAGAGCGATGGTGCTCTGCAGCTGGCGGTTGGCCTCGTCAAGACTACTGTTGGCCTGCCTCAATTCGTCATTCAGTCCGGAAAGCATCTCACTGCTGCGGCTCAGTTCTTTATGGGCCGCCACCAGACGGTTGCGCTGACGTGCCATATACACCAACAAAGCCAGCAGCAGCACGGCCATCACGCTCACTATCCCCGCCAACAGGCGCAACATCATGTTGCTGTGCTCCGTCTCCGCCTGATAGTTCTTGTCGATGGTCTGGAGTATGGGCGATATCTGCCAGTTGCGCATACGAGTGCCGAACTTCACGGCCGACTCCCACGCAAAACCGATATAACGGTACGAACGCGACAGCTGCTCCTCCTGATTGAGCAGATTGGCCAGTTCCCACAGTGCGGCCTGATCCATCACGGCATTGCGCACGTCGCTCAGCGCCGCCATGGCCAGCCAATACTTAGCGTCCTCCATGCGCCCCATCTGCTTGTAATCCATATAACGGTAGAAAGCCACGATGGCATATCCGTGCGACCCTTCCTCCACCGTGGCCAGACGCTCGTCGTTTATACTCAGAGCCTTCTCCATGTCGTTGTCAGCATAACACAGCATCTCCATACGCTGCCGGTAGGCGTCACCCTGTCTGTCAAGCACACCGAGCGCCAGCCCCACATAACGGGCCTGCTCGGTACCATACCGTGCCTTCAGCCGGTCGAGCGAGCCGTAGTACATCAACTCGCCATACACATGGGCGTATGCCAAATAATATTCTCCCATGGCCTCACGCCCTACACCCGAGGTGTCTATGCGCCCGAGTATGTCAAGCGACTCTGTATACATACCCGTGGTGGAGCACTGAAAGGCAAGCATCGAGCGGCAGCGCACCTCCTCGTCACGCAAGCCCATGCGAGCGGCCAAGGCTATGCAACGTCCTATGCTCGCCATGGCCGAGTCGTTGCAATAGGGCTTGTATTCCATAAACAGGCTCATCTCGCGCTCGTAGCGCTCGGCATCCGTTCGCGCCGCCGCCACGAGCCCGGCGAGGCTGTCTATACGCCGTTCGCGTACGCCGACATAGTCTGCCGACCGGTCTATGGCCTCATCAAGACATCTGTATATGGAATCGAGCCTGTCGGCGGCACCGGCGGACAAAGCCGACAGCAACATCACAAAGCAAATCAGGTATCTGTACATACTCAATTAATAGATTTCGAGGTTTGTTGGAATATCAATGCAAAGGTACGAAAAAATATTGTAAAAGCATGCTTTGCACATTATGAAATAAAAATATGACCATTTTGCGGATGCACCCCGAAAAGTACACCCGCAAAACGGTCATATTTTTATTTCATTCCGTTATCGTCTCCCGACTACTTCCGGTCAGATGTCCTACGGCACCCTACTCCACCGTTATGCGGCGGCGCTGCACGTCACGGCTGTTGGGGCCGACCATCACCTCAAAGTCGCCCGGCTCGAGTACATAATCGAGGTCGGCGTTATAGAACTTGAGCATATCCGGAGTGACGGTGAAGGTGATGTCGCGGCTCTCGCCGGCCTTCAGGCTGACACGCTCGAAGCCCTTCAGCTCCTTCACGGGGCGGCTCACCGAAGCCACAAGATCGCGGATGTACAGCTGGACGGTCTCCACGGCCTCACGGTCGCCGGTGTTCTTCACGTTGACGGTGAGGGTCAGACTGCCGTCGGCACGCATGGTCTTTGCGCTCAGACGCGGTTCGCCGTAAGCAAACGTAGTATAGGTGAGACCGTAACCGAACGGATAAAGCGGGTCGTTGCGCACATCGAGGTAATTGCTCTGATACTTATAGTACCTCGTGGCACCCTCACGCACGGGGCGGCCTGTATTCAGATGATTATAGTATATGGGCACCTGCCCTGTAGACTGCGGCATGGTCATCGTGAGACGCCCTGCCGGAGCCTTGTCGCCGAAGAGCACATCGCAAATGGCGTCGGCAGCCTCAGAGCCACCGAACCACACGTTCATTATGGCATCCACATGCTCCTGCTCCCACGCGAGCACGGTGGGACGGCCTGAGAAGTTGAGCAGCACCACGGGCTTGCCCAGCTTGACAAGCTCGGCGAGCAGTTCACGCTGCACGTCGGGCATCTCGAGCGACGCACGGCTTGAGCTCTCACCGCTCATGTCCGAGCACTCGCCCATGGCGCAAACAATGACATCGGCACGGCGGGCAGCATCAAGTGCCTCGGCCTTCATCACGGCATCATCACCGCGAGGAATGGTCTTCCCGAACTCGGCAGCCGTCTGCAGTGCCCCGTCAGCAGTGAGGTTGCATCCCTGGGCATAGAGCAGTTCACCGCGCCCCTCAAGCGCACGTGTCATCGCCTCGCGCAGGGTTGAGAAGCGTTCGGGCACATAAGCCACGCACCACGTTCCGGCCATATTGGCACGCGTGTCGGCCAACGGGCCTATAAGGGCCACCTTTCCCTGCTTCGCCAGAGGCAGCAGGCTCTTGCCGGCCGTTTCCTGCCTGCTTCCGTTCTTCAGAAGCACGAATGTCTCCGCCGCTATCTCCCTTGCCGCCTTGCGGTTCTCTTCGGTGAATATGTCGCGGGCACGGCGCTTCTTGTCGCAATATTTATAAGGATCGGCAAATAGCCCGAGCTTGTACTTGGCCTCAAGCACACGTCGGCAGGCCGCGTCGATTTCCTCAACGGAGACCTTGCCGTCGGCTACCGACTGCTCCAGAGTGTTGAGGAATCCGGCCGACACCATATCCATGTCCGTACCGGCACACAGAGCCTGCGCCGAAGCCGTCTTCAGGTCGGCACTGACACCGTGATTCAGCATTTCCTTTACCGACTCATAATCGGTGGCCACAAAACCGTCGAAGCCCCACTGCCTGCGCAGCACGTCGTTGAGCAGCCAGCCGTTGGCCGTGGCGGGAACGCCGTCAACAAGATTGAACGATGACATAACACTGCCCACACCGGCCTCAACGGCAGCTTTGTACGGCGGGAAATACTGGTTGTACATGCGCAGGCGGCTCATGTCGACAGTGTTGTAGTCGCGCCCACTCTCCACCGCACCATAAAGGGCGAAGTGCTTCACGCAGGCCATGATGTTGTCCTCGCGACTGTAGTCACCCTGATAGCCGCGTATCATGGCCTGTCCGATAAGCCCGCCAAGCCACGGGTCCTCGCCGTTGCCCTCCGACACACGCCCCCAACGCGAGTCGACACAGATGTCGACCATAGGACTGTATGTCCAATTGATGCCGTCGGCACTGGCCTCACGGGCGGCAATGCGCGCCGAACGCTCTATGGCCTCAAGATTCCAGCTGCACGACAGTGCCAGCGGTATGGGGAATATGGTCTCATAGCCGTGAATGACGTCCATGCCGACGATGAGCGGGATGCCGAGGCGGCTCTTCTTCACAGCCACCTCCTGCAGGGCACGTATCTTTTCGGCTCCCTTCAGATTGAACACACCGCCCATCTCTCCGGCGGCTATGCGGCCGGCCACCTCAGTGTCCTGCGCCGAGCCGGTGGTTATGTCTCCGGCCACTTGCAGATTGAGCTGCCCGACCTTCTCATGCAACGTCATACGCGACATAAGTTCGTCAACAAACTCTTTCATCGGCTTTTTCTGCGCCCCCACATTCATCGTGACAAACAGCGCTGCCATCAATATCGATATCTTTCTCATCGGTCTGATTGTTTTTGGCAATTATCAAAAGATTCTTTTACTCTATTTTCAAAACGTGATTAATCTCTCTATTTTCAAAACGTGTCGCGGGCCGATATATTGCCCGCGACAGTTCCATAAAATATCCTGAATGAAAACCTTCATCCCTCTGTTTAATACCAACTAACTTATACTACTTAATTAACTTGAATGTCATTTTGGCCACAATACGGTCGGACGATGTGCCAATATGGGCGACAAACGCTCCCGGCTCCGCTGTCCACGATGATGTGCGGTCATCATAGAAACTCAGCGCGTCGCGACCGATGGTGATGCTCACGTCGCGGCTCTCGCCCGGCTTCAGGTAAACCTTGCCGAAGCCCTTGAGCTCTTTCAGCGGACGCGGAAGCGACGACTTGACATCGGTCACGTAAAGCTGCACCACCTCCGAGCCGGCACGCTCTCCTGTGTTCGTCACGTTTACGGTGAATGTCATGGTGCCGTCAGTCCCCATCTCCTTCTTGTCGGCACGCAAGTTGCCTATCTTGAACGTGGTGTAACTGAGACCGTGACCGAAGGCGAACAGCGGCTTTATCTTCTCCTTGTCAGCCCACCGGTAGCCCACGAAAATGTCTTCCTTGTACTCCTCGTCTATTATCTTCTCGCCGTCGCGCCACACTCCCGGATAAGCCCCGAGCTTGTGCGCTCCGACATCGTTGAGAGCTACAGGCCATGTGAAAGGCAGCTTGCCCGACGGATTGACATCGCCCACAAGCACCGATGCCAAAGCCTCGCCGGCCTCGGAGCCTATAAACCATCCCTGCACCACTGCGGGCACCTGTTTCAGCCACGGCATGGCCACGGCGTTGCCCGAGATATTGACATACACAAGATTACCGTTGGCCTTGGCCAAAGCCTCGACAACACGGTCCTGACCGTACGGCAGGCCGTAGTCCTTGCGGTCGTGGCCCTCACAATCCTGATAGTCGCTCTTGTTGAGACCGCCGAAGAATATCACATAGTCGGCCTCCTTGGCTTTCTCCACAGCCTCGGCAATGAGCTGTTCGGGCGTGCGGTGGTCAACGAGATTCTGTCCCGTGGTCACTCCGTTGTAGTTGCCGGTGGTGTCTCCCACATATCCGCGGGCATAGTCAACGGCAATGCCGGCCTTGGCCAGACGCACCTTCAGTCCGTCAAGCGGCGATATCTCGCGCTGCACCTTGAGCGACGACGAGCCTCCACCCACAGTCATCATCTTCACGGCATTCTCGCCCACCACGAGCACACGCTTGGCCGACGCCATGTCGATGGGCAGCACGTTTCCGTTGTTCTGCAGCAGCACGATACCCTCCTGAGCCACCCGCAGGGCCGTCTCGTAGTGCGATTCTGAGCAAAGGAAGCCGTGAGGACGGTTGCGGTTCATCGTCGTGCGGAAGAACAGTCGCAGTATGCGGCGCACCTTCTCGTCGAGTTCCTTTGTGGTATACTTGCCCTCACTTATCAACTTGCGGTATGGCTCCGCCAGATAATAATTGTCGTAGGCATTAGTAGCACCCATGGTCAGGCCGTCGGTCCACGAGCCGAACTCCATGTCAAGCCCGTTGGTGATGGCCTCCTCAGTGTCGTGACAGCCGCCCCAGTCGCTCACCACCACCCCATCGAACTTCCAGTCGCCCTTGAGTATCTTGTTGAGCATGATATCATTATGGCAGTTGTGTTGGTTCTTGTACAGGTTGTATGCCCCCATGATGGCCCATGTTCCGGCCTCGGTCACGGCAGCCTTAAACGCGGGCAGATATATCTCGTGCAGGGCGCGGTCGCTGACGATGACATTCACCTGATGGCGGTATTCTTCGTCGTTGTTCAGCGCATAGTGCTTCACACAGGCCGATACACCTTTCGCCTGCAGCCCCTTTATATAAGGTATCACCATCTGCGACGCCAGATACGGGTCCTCGCCCATATATTCGAAGTTGCGTCCGTTGAGCGGGGTGCGGTATATGTTCACTCCCGGGCCCAGTATCATGTCCTTGCCGCGGTAAAGCGCCTCCTCACCGAGAGCCTCACCATAAATGAGCGACATCTGCGGATTCCACGACGCAGCCAGACACGTCAGTGCGGGGAAAGCCACACACGAGTCGTTGGTCTGTCCGGCCTGCTCCCATTCGTCCCAAAGCACGTCGGGGCGCACGCCGTGCGGGCCGTCATCGGTCCAGAAGTCGGGGAAACCGAGGCGTTTCACACCCGGCGAGCTGAACTTGCTCTGCGCGTGGATGACTGCTATCTTCTCCTGCAGAGTCATGCGCGAAAGCGCATCGTCTATTCTCTGTTCCACCGGCTTCGTCTCGTCAAGATATACGGGAAGCTGCTGTGCGGCGGTTGTTGCCGCCATGCCGAAGGCCAGCAGGACGGCGGTCAGTATTCTTTTCATTTATAATCAGTTATTACTTTTTTATTTTATGGGTAGGTTTGGTAGGTAGTGTAGGTATTGTAGGTTTGGTAGGGGAAGTTGGTTTGAACTCCATCGAGTTGATATATCCCTCCTGCGGCTTGCAGTTGGCGAACTTTACGTTTTCGATGAATTCGCGGAGCAGTTTCTTCGCCGTTTCCTGATCGGGGCGGGCGGCACGGATGTCGTTGAATGTAGAGCGGTCGGCCTCGGCGAATTTCACTATGATGCTGTCCCAGCCGGCAGGACGCGTGATGCCGTTCATGCAGGAACCGTCCACCTTCTTATACGGCCAGAAGGTGTATCCGATATTGGCCTCCTTCATCACCTTCACGAAGTCGGCCTGCCACTCATCGGTGTTGTGCCCTATCTCGCCCATATACATCGGCAGACCCGTCTTGTCGCGGAAGTCGATGTAGCTACGGATGGCATCACTCGTGGCCGGACCGCCGTAACGGTGACACGTATACATTATATTATTGTCAAACTTCCAATCCGTGAACATATCGAAAATACTGTTCCACTGCGCCCCACCAAGCAAGATGATGTGGTTGCGGTCGACCTCGCGGATGACGGCGGTGGCACGGCGGTAAAGCGGTTCGAGTTTCTTGTTCAGTTCGTCCTTATTGTCAAAGTAGTGCGCGATGGGCTCGTTCATCAGTTCGTAGCCCAGTATCACCGTCTCGTCCTTGTACCTGTCCGCTATCCTGCGCCATATTTCGCAGAACAGTTGTTGGGCCGGCTCGCTCTCCAGAAGCCACGGATAACCGTAACCGTCGTCAATGTTGTCGCCTGTCTGTCCGCCGGGACAGTCGTGCATGTCGAGAATGAGGTACAGACTGTTGTCGCGGCACCACTTCACCACGCTGTCCACGCGGGCGAAACCGTCCTGAGCGGCGGTCAGCCCCATGTAGTCCTCGTCGGTGAAGAGCTTGTAGTTGAACGGCAGACGCACCGTGTTGGCACCCTGCGAGGCTATGAACCTGATGTCCTCCGACGTGACATAGTTGTTCTTAAAGTCGCGCCAGAAGTCTGCGGCAGCGTCAGGCCCCACCATCTCGCGCAGCATAAGGTCGATCATCCACGCACTGTTGGTACGTGTGAACCCGAACATATACCCCTCAGGATTGAGCCAGTTGCCGAGATTGGTACCTTGTATGAACAGCTTCGTGCCGTCGGGCTTCACAAGGTCCTTACCCTGCACCTTTACAAATTCTGCCTTCTCCTCATGCTTCTCTCCGGAGCATCCGAATAGAGCAAGCAACAATACGGCAAACGAAAATATACTTCTTCCCATCATTTACAAACAGGCTTTAATAAGGTTGTCACTTCTTTTGGAATACTCTCACATACTCAACCTCCATCGTAACAGGCAGCGCACTCTCGTCAACACCCTTCATGCCGCCCCAGTCGCCACCCCATGCAAGATTGAGAATGGGATAGAAAGCATAATGGAAAGGCCATTGGTTATGCCCCGAGCCAAGCTGTTCCTTTGTCACTTCCAACTGCACCTTGCCGTCGACGTATGTCGTTATACGGTCTGAGGTCCACTCCAGTCCGTAGACATGGAAATCGCCTTCGGCCCTGTCAATCGTCATGGCATGGGTCTTCTGGGTGTTCTTTGTGTGGTTGTAGTCCTGTGTATGGACGGATGATGACACTTCATTGGGCACGCAGCCCACTTCTTCCATGATGTCAATCTCGCCGCACATCGGCCACGGATTGGTGCTCCAGTCGTTGCCGACGGGCATCATCCAAAACGCCGGCCATGTACCCTTACCCTGCGGCAGCTTTATCTTTGCCTCAAAATAACCATACTGCCAGCCCGTACCCACATGTGCATATACACGGCCGGAATACACTTTGCCATTCTCCTTGAAGCAGTTTATTCTCAGCGTCCCGTTCCTTACCTCGGTCACTTTCCTGCCTCCGGGAGACTTCTGATATACATAATTCTGCAATTCGTTATTCACCCATCCGGCTCCCTGCACCTCGTGAGTCCAGTCAGAACCGTCAAGTTCGGTACCCTTGTCAAACTCGTCGTTCCACACCAGTTTATACCCCGGTATGGGACATGTTATGACACTTGGGTCAGGAACACCGTCGCCACCGGCCTGCACCACCTTGATTGTTTCACGGGCCGAGCCGCACAAGATGGTCACAGTGCCCTCACGGCCATCGTATTCGCCGTTCTTCTGCACCTTGATATTCACCGTTGTTGTTTCCGAGACCGAGTTCTTGGGGTCTACGCTTATCCAATCCTCACTCACCAAAGTTGTCCACTCGTGGTTGGCTTTGACAGTAACAGACTGTGAACCGGCGTTACCGTCAAAGTTCAATGACTTTGAACTCACCGTAACAGACACTCCGGAACCAACACCGCCGTCATCATCGGAATCACTGCCGCATGATGATGCCATCAGTGCAATCGGCATCATAAGCATGTATATAAGGAACTTCTTGTACATATTATGTATCGGTTATCCTATGTTTTCTTAATATCGGTAAAACGATGAGGGTGCGCCGTGACACCCGTGTCCATGAGACGGAACACCTCCGGCATCACGACACACCCGTATCGTCTGATTACAAACTCTCTCAGTCGGCTTTCGAGAATACAATGTTGCTTATCTTCACCTTAGTACCGGCCGGCGTTCCGCCGAAGTCGAACACAAGCGAGAGTGCGTGTGCGTCGTTCAGCGGCAGCGTCACGCCCTTGGCCGAGTACACGAAAGCCTTGTCGGCCGTGACGGCATGGCGTCCGTCGAAGAAGAAGTTGTTGTCGTGCTTGACCTCTTCCGACTCGTCACTCTCGGTCAGCTTGATTGTCACGCCCGGAGCGTCGTTGTCCGTCTCTATGGTACAGGAGAAGTTGTAGGTGCTTGTCATCTGCGCCGTGAGCGATGTATGGATGAATACCTGACCCTGCCACTGGTCGCCGCCGGTGCCCTCGGGAATGGTCAGCGTATAGGCGCTGCCGTCGTGTGCTATCTCCGGCTGCGTCGGCAGAGCCTGCCAGCTGCCATCGGCAAACCATGTTGTAAAGTTGAGGAACGCCTCGCCACTGTCAACAGACTTCCATAGATTGGCCGGATCGTCATAACCTACAGTGTTGTCTTGCTCAAAATATATCTTGCTCACCTTCACCTTGGTGCCTGCCGGTGTGCCACCGAGGTCGAGCACGAGCGACAATGCCGGTGCGTCGGCACCTTCTGACAGAGTCACACCCTCAGCCTTGTATACGTACTGCTTGTCGGCAGAGATATTGTGGCGGTCTGCAAAGAAGAAGTTACCGTCCCTACCCTCGCCGCTCTCTGTCAGCTTGATTGTCATTCCGGGTACATCGTTGTCGGCATCGACAAGGCAATAGAAGTTGTAAGGCTTTCCACCCTTGGCCGAGAGGCTGGTGTGAATCTTCACCTGGCCCTGCCACTGGTCGCCGCCGGTGCCCTCGGGAACAACAACTTCAAAACCATCGGCCGTCGTAACAACATTCGGTTGTGTGGGCAGGGGTGTCCAACCGCCATCGGCAAACCATGTCTCGATGCCCAGCAGGGAACTTCCGTCCGTGACAGTCTTCCACTGGTTGGCAGGCGCTTCGACGTTCCAGTCAAACGTTGCTGCCGGCACTTCCGGCTCGGTGGGCAGCCCGGTGTCCTCGCGGCTCGTGAAGACCATGCGCCATACAATGCCGTCGCCGTCGTAGATGAGCACCAGACGGGTATTGGTGAGTGCCTCTACACGGAAGAACGGGTTGTTATATGCCGCATCGGCAGATATGTAAGGCAGCAGCGTCTGCGGGGCAAACTGAAGATAAAGAGTAGGCTCGTCATTGTAAGTGCCGGGCTTCAGCTCGAACTTTGATGTCTGCTTCTCCACCGGAACCATGAAATCCTGTCCGTCACCTGTATTGTATTCGGGGAAGATGGTGCAGCCGGTATTCACGTATACCGTACCGCCCTCACCCGGATCATAGGTGTAAGTGCCTTCCGTGGCGGGGTCGCCGGCAGAATGTGAGAAGGTGATGCGGTCATCGTACACGCCCCAGTCCTTCTTGTTGTTCACGTCGGCCGACCACCAGTTGGAACCATCCGTGCCCGGTTCGCCGCATCCCATGTGCCCCACCTCGGTGTAATCGATGCGCCACACCTTGCCGCAAAGCTTGCTGTAATACTCTGCGTCATAGTCTATCTTGTCTTCGTTGAAGCTGAACGAGCCTGTCAGCGAGCCCTGCGACTGGCCGTTGCGGTTCATCAGCTTCACCTCGAGGCTGTGGTCTCCCTTCTTCATGGTGCTGTAACTGGTCTTCGGCAGCAGCGAATACATCTTGCCGTCGAGATACCATATGGGGTAACATCCCTTGAAATCTCCGCTCAGGGAGAATACGGCAGTGTTTGTCTCCTGATCCGTTTCAACAGTGATGTTTCTGTCTCCTATCACGGGAAGACCGTTCTTGTCGGCGCCGCTGAACTCGTCGGGCGAGCAGGCAGTGAGAGCCAGGCCGGCAACGAGCGGGCAAACCATATATTTCAATATACCTTTCATATACGTAATCTTTTAAAACGGTTATTATTAATAGTCATTCTGCTTCAGACTCGGGTCGGCGTCAAGCTCCGACTGCGACAGCGGAATATGTTTCTTGTTGGGTGTCCACGTGTTGGTGCGGTAGCCGTAGGCATCGGGCTTAAGATACTCGGCAGCCTTGCCCGAGCGCACAAGGTCGAAGTAACGCTTGCCCTCGCCGCAGAACTCGTAGTGGCGTTCGTCGATGATATTGTCGATGGTAGCCTGCGAAACACCCTGCAGATGAACACGGTTGCGCACCTGATTGAGATAGTTTGTGGCTTCGCTGCGGTCGCCGTTGGTCTCGATAATGAGCTCGGCCGCGTTGAGCAGAACCTCGGCATAACGGTAGATGCGCTTGTTATTGTTGTAGTTCAGGTTCTTCGAGCTGCTGCAGTTGGCCACCGACGAGTCTTTCGGACGGTATTTGCCCAGCCACAGGCCGGTGTCCTGATAACGCTTGGTGTAGTTATCGCCGAAGCCACGCACGTCCCAGATGGTTGCATCGCGGCGGATGATGTCGCCGGCATCGGTGAACATGTTGTAGGTCTCGAGACGTACCGGGAGGAATCCCCAGCCCTCAAGGCCGTTCCATTCGTCGCCGCCCTTCCACTGGTTGGGAGATATCAGCGTGGGGAGCACCGAGCCGCCGGCATTCAGGGCTGCATCGCCCCAGTCGCGCTGTCCCTGGGCATCGTTGTAGTTGATTTCGAAGATAGACTCCTCGCACCACTCGCCATCCTCTGTCCAAAGCTCTGCAAAATCGTCGTGCAGGTTGTATTCGTCAGACTTTATCAGCTCCTTCATGTAAGCGAGAGCCTGCGGATAACGGTCGCGGTCGTTCTGATACATCGTCATCTCGGCATAGAGCATGTATGCCATGGCCTGCGACACACGTCCGGCCTCCTTGTCGGGCCAGCGCATGGGCAGCACGTCTGACGCTATGATGTCTTCCAGTTCGGGAAGCAAGCGGCCGTAAATTTCGTCGGCAGTGAGCTGCGGAGCCACATAAGGCATGGAGAGGTTGACGAGATAGAAGGGAACGTTGCCGTAGTAGTGCCACAGTATATTATAATAGTATACTCTGAGCAGGCGTGCCTGCATCTCATATGAGCGCACATTCTTCAGTCCCGGATTCCACGAGCAGTACTTGATGGCATCGTTGCAGCGCTTGATGCCAGAGTAGAAGTCGCCCCAAAGCGTGGCGAGCGTGTTGTTTCCGTCGGCCTCGAAGTTGAACAGTTTGTGCCAGTGCCTGTTGTCGTTGTTGTCGCTGCCGCCAACCCAGAAGTCATCGCCCATGATTTCGGCATCTATGGTGAGGTCGTTGTATGCCACATTATCCCAGTCGGGCCAGTGCAAGGGGGCGTATGCCGCCGTAAGAGCCTCATTCAGACGCGCGTCTGTAACATAGTATTCCTCGAGCGGATCGCCGTCGGGCTTTGTTACCGAAAGAAAATCGTCGCCACATGAAGACAACACAAATGCCGAGGCGAACAATCCTGCTATAATGGTTTTATTGAATTTCATATAATCTGAAGTTTTATTGGTTTGACTTGTTTAGAGTGAAATGTTGAAGCCTACAGTCCATGTGCGTGCCTGCGGATATACTCCGTAGTCAACACCGAGCGATGTTCCGTTGGTTCCTATTTCAGGATCGAATCCCCAGTATTTTGTCCATGTAACAAGGTTCTCCGCCCTCACGTACATGCGGAAACGCTCTACACCTATTGTCTGTGTCAACTTGCGGGGCAGAGTGTAGCCCAGCGTGATGTTCTTCAGGCGCAGATATGAACCGTCGCGTACATAAAGGTCGCTGATGACCCAGTTGCTTGCGTCGCCGGCCTTCAGGATAGGCACCCTGTTGGATGTGCCCTCGCCCGTCCAGCGGTCGAGCACCCATGTGGGGAAGTTGGCCGAAGTGATGTCGGAACGGTAGGTGGCGTCGAACACGTCGACTCCGCTGACACCCTGGAAGAACACGTTGAAGTCGAATCCCTTCCAGTCGGCGCTCAGGTTGAGACCGAACGTCCAGTCGGGAGTGCCCTTACCGATGTTGGTGCGGTCGTCTGACGTAATCTGTCCGTCGTTGTTCGTGTCCACGAAAATCATGTCGCCGGGCTGTGCCTTGGGCTGTATCAGCTGTGTATCGCCCGTCTTGGGGTCTGTCCATGTATAGCTGTTCACCTGGTCCATGTTCTGGAACACACCGGCCGTCTTGTATCCGTAGAAGAACGGGAACGGCTGTCCGTTCTCGGCGCGTGTGCCGCCGTCGGTGAACTGGTTGATGCCCCAGTTGAGGAATCCGGTGTCGTTGCCGAGGTTCTTCAGGGTGTTCTTCAGATAAGAGGCGTTGCCCTTGATGGCGAAGCGTGCATCGGCCACGTTGAACTTATATCCGAGCTCAAACTCCCAGCCCTTGTTCTCCATGTCGCCTACGTTGGCCAGCGGGCGCTGCTCGCCTACATACGATGGTATTGGCATGTCGATAATCATGCCGTTGGTCTTCTTGACGAAGTAGTCGACAGAGAATGTCAGCGCATTGTTGAAGAAGCCGAAGTCGAGTCCGAGGTCTGTCTGTTCGCTCTCTTCCCACTTCAGGTCTTCGTTGGCGAGGCGGGTGGCCTTCGAACCGTAGTCCATCACGGCATTCTTGCCGAAATAGCTGTTGGTGTTGCCGCCGGTATAGGTAAGTGTGGTGTAGGCAAACTCTCCGATGTTGTCGTTACCGTTCTTACCCCAGCTGGCGCGGAACTTCAGGTTCGAGAGTCAATTTTGGGTATTCTTCATGAAAGCCTCCTTGTGGATGTTCCATCCCACAGATGCCGAGGGGAATGTTCCGTACTTGTTGTTGGTACCGAAACGGCTCGAACCGTCGCGGCGTACCGTTGCCTGAAGCATGTACTTCTCGTCGAAACTGTAGCTGAGACGACCGAAGTAAGAGACCATGTGGTGCTCGACGTACGGACCGCCGCCGCCACCGCCCTGGATGCTTATCTTACCGTCGTCGCCGATGGTGGCGATGGCTCCGGTGGTGTAGTTGAGATAGGGTTTGTCGGGGTTGACGAGGTTCCACTTCGAGAACGACAGGTCGTCGCCCTTCTCCTTCAGTGCCGACTGGCCGAGCACAACGCCGATGGTGTGCTTGCCTATGGTCTTGTCGTAGGTGAGGGTGTTCTCAACCTGCCATGCCGACTTGTTGCCCTTATATGCGCCGGCCGACGTGTGGCCGTTGCCGGTGTTGTTTCCGGAGAGGTAGTAGTTGCTCACCTGTGCCGACTCGTTACCCCAGAACGACTGTTCCGCACTCCACGAGAAGTGATACTTCAGGTTGTCGTAGAGCTGGAGGTCGAGCGAGAACTTGGGCATTATCTTCTGCGACCAGTTGCGTGTGGGGTATCTCTGCATCGCTGCGATGGGATTCACCTGCTCGTTGTATGAGCCTACGAAACCGGGGATGGTGTAAGGATTGCCGGCAGCGTCGGTATAGAGGTTGTAAGAGCTGTAGAAGTCAATCATCTCCTGTCCGGGTCCGGGCTTGCCGTCGGCGTTCACACGGTTGAGCGTAACGGGAAGCGTTGGCGACAGATAGAGGGCCGAACCGAGGGGAGAGCCCCATGTCGAGTTGGCGTCGACACCGGTATTGTGCACGCGCATGTAAGAAACGTTCACGCCCAAGTCGAGCTTGTTGAGGAAGTTACGCTCCTTCTCGGCGTCGATGAGGTTGTAGTTACTGTTTCCACGTATGGTGAGACGGTCGTAGTTAGACTGTCCGTAGTTTCCGCCAACGATACCTTCCTGCTCGAAGTAGCCGAGCGAGAGATAGTAGTTCACCTTGTCAGAAGCGCCGCTCACCGACACGTCGTGCTGCACGATGGGCGCATTGTCGTTGAAGACGAGGTTCTGCCAGTCGGTACCAAAACCCTTGATGGTATTTCCGTTCTTGTCTGTCAGATTCCACGGGTCTGCCAGTTCTGGCAGCGGGGTCTGTCCGCCGTTGATGGCTTTCTCGTTCTGCAGCACTGCATAGTCTGTCGCTCCGGTCACATCGCGCTTCTTCCATGCACTCTGCCAGCCGTAAGAGAAGTTGTAGTTGATCTGCGCCTTGCCGGTCTTTCCCCTTTTGGTTGTGATGAGGATGACACCGTTAGCGGCACGTGCACCGTAAATGGCACCCGAAGCAGCATCCTTCAACACCTCAATCGACTCTATGTCGTTGGGGTTCACCGACTCCATACCGTCCTGGTCGGTGGGCATGCCGTCGATGATGTAAAGGGGTTCGGTATTGTTGATTGTACCGATACCACGCACACGGATGGTCGACTTGCTGCCAGGCTGGCCGGATGCCGACGTCACATTCACACCGGCTGCCATACCCTTCAAGGCATCATCGGCACGAAGGCGGGTCTTGCCCTCCAAATCGTCGGCGCTGACCTTAGCGATGGAGGCCGTCACCACCGATTTCTTCTGTACGCCGTAACCGATGACAACAAGGTCGTTGAGCACCTGCGCATCGCTCTGGAGCACTATGCGCATGTTGTCTTTAGCTTTAACATCCTGAGTTTTGTAGCCGATGTAAGAAACGGTCAATGTGGCACCGGGAGTAACCGAAATCTTGAAGTTTCCGTCGTAGTCGGTGATGGCACCGTTCGTCGTTCCCTTCTGAACCACCGAGGCACCGATGACAGGCTCATTGTTCGAGTCTGTCACAACGCCCGAATAGGTCTGCTTCTGTGCATAGGCTGCCATCGACATGAATAGCAATGTCAACAGCATGAATAGATACCTACTTTTTTTCATACGTTTTGGTTTTTATTTATTTTTATTGTTTAAGTTAGTGAATTGACACGCATTGTCACTATTTTGATGATGACGATGCAAAGATAAGACAAATTACTATCAGTTTTCCGTGTTTGGTTTGAAAAAGTGGACGTTTTACCCCTCCCGAAAAATATTATACTCTGATTTTCAATACTTTACATATTTTGCCATTCTAAAAAAGAGTGGATGTAATATAGAGGTGTACGATTTACATTTATCGCTTTTTAAGTCAGAAAAGGTTGGAAAAGGGCATTAAAAGAAGCCGCAAGAACAAACGGACTAAAGCTTCACTTGGCAAGGAGTCAAAGGGAGGCAAGGAGTCAAAAAAAGGGGGAGGGGGGAGTAAGAAGTTAAGGAGTTAAAGGGAGTTAAGCCAAATGTCTCAGCAATAGTTTTATGCCAGTCCATCTCCTTTTTCTACGTTTTGTCCTGATAATTCTTAAAATTTAACATTTCTTTTTTCTCGAAATAGAATGG
>NZ_URNN01000013.1 GCF_900549175.1 uncultured Prevotella sp.
GTTGCATCACGGTTAGGCCGTCGTTGCAACGCAAGTACGCCGTAACCGGAGTGTAAGGAGGGCCTAAAGGCGAGCTAAGGACACAAAAACGGTGTGCTGACAAGGCAAAAACAGCCTTGTCGCCGTTCTATTTCGAGAAAAAAGAAATGTTAAATTTTGGGAATTATTTTGACATAAAGACATATTTCTCTTTAGACATAAAGACATGTTTCTTTTTAGCCATAAAGACATAAAAGACATTTTTGGGAGTTGTAAATGACATATTGATTTGAGTAAATGCTTTTTGTCTTTGTATAATGGATGCTAAAGACAATATGTTTTTATGTCTTTATGTCTAAAACAATATGTATTTATGTCAAAAGAATGTTGAAGTAAAAAAGAAAAGTGTTATATTTGCGGCGATAACCCGGAAAAAGGAGATTATGAAGAAAAAGAGAATAATATATTCAGTTTTGTCGGTAGTCATTGTCCTTATCGTCATGATGACAGTGGGCGGGCTGTACATGCTGTCATATTCGCTCAGTCCCGACCCCGACAGGCGGGATACCGCCGCTGCTTATGCCACGCTCTACCGCGACTATCCGTATATGCAGGAGTGGACCGACAGCATGCGGCAGTGCGGCGCCCTGCGCGACACCTTTGTCGTGATGCCGTCGGGCGAGCGCCATCATGCCCTTTATGCCCGCAACGACTCGGCCCGCGGCCGTACAGCCATTATCGTGCATGGATATAAAGACAGCTCGGTGACGTTTCTCTATCTCGGCCACATGTATCACCACGACCTCGGTTACAACATACTCCTGCCTGACCTGCACGCCCACGGACTGAGCGACGGCAACGAGATACAGATGGGGTGGAAAGACCGCAACGACGTGATAAAGTGGACGGAGGTGGCAGAACGCACATTCCGCGACCCCGACCGGGAGTCGCAGGTGGTGATACACGGAGTGTCGATGGGTGCCGCCACGACAATGTGTGTGGCGGGCGAAGACCTGCCACGCTATGTGACATCGTTTGTCGAAGACTGCGGATATACAAGCGTCTGGGACGAGTTCGCCGTGCAGCTGAAAGACCAGTTCGGACTGCCGTCGTTCCCGTTGATGCAGGTGACAAGCGTGTTGTGCCGCATGAAATACGGATGGAGTTTCGGCGAGGCGTCACCCTTGAAACAGGTGGCCAAGTGCCGACGCCCCATGCTCTTCATACATGGCGAGACCGACACCTTTGTGCCCTTGTCGATGGTATACCCTCTGTATACGGCCAAACACGGATATAAGGAAATGTGGATAACGCGCGGAACCGGTCATGCCAGGTCGTTCCACGACTATCCCGACGAATATCGGGATCGTGTGGTGACGTTTCTCAGATAGAAGGCGTCACTTCTTTATAATGCTTCTCACCACAAACCAGCAGTGCATCAGCAGAGTGGGCACCCGTCCGTAGTGACGGCACATTACGCGGTAGCGCTCTTTCAGCGAGTCGCGGTGGTGAAGGGTGGTCTGCCCCTCCTCGGTATAACAGGCGAGGGTTTCTCCGGCATCGGTGAGCGGCAGATGTAGCCGCCGGGCTTCCTTCATCACCCGTATGCACCAGTCCACATCGGCCGAATAGCGGTAGCGCAGGTCGTAGTGCTGTGTGCGGGCAATGTCGGCGCGGGCATAAAAAGCCTGATGGCACACCAGCATGCCGTGCATGAACGAACGCCACGTAAGACGTTTGGGCGGCCGCAGGCGGCGCGGATGGAGAAAGCGGCCGTAGGAGTCGACGATGTTGGTGTCGCCATAAATCACGGCAGGCAGCCTGTCGCCTGACTTTTGTACTTTCTCTGCGGTTGCCGCCACAGTGGCCAGCACCCCGGAGCCGGGGAAGAAGTCGCCGGCATTGAGGAACACCACATAGTCGCCTGTAACCCTGTCAAGTCCCTTGTTCATGGCATCATACAGCCCTTTGTCCGGCTCGGATGTTATCATGACATTGTGCCCGTTGCCGGCCTCGTGTGAGCGCCGTTCGTAATCGTGCGCAACCTCAAGTGTGGTGTCGGTTGAGGCTCCGTCGACTATGATGTGCTCGACGTTGCGCCACGTTTGTGCCATGACGCTGTCCACGGTGCGCGGCAGTGCCTCCGCGGCGTTGTATGTGATGGTTACGATGCTGAATCTTATCATGTCGTTGCAAAATATGGAACCGGGGTCAGGCCTGCGTTCCGGATATGCTGTTGTATAATTGTATATATTTGCCTGCGACGGTGCTCTCCGAGTAGCGGCACATCACGTCTTTGCGCAGGTCGCGCCGCGGCAGCTTGGCCTGCAGGGCCCATTCGATGCCGGCGGCAAGGTCTTCTACCGACAGGTAGCGGGCGAGGTAACCGTTCTGCTTGTGGCGTATGATGTCGGTCTGTCCGCTGTTGTCGAACGACACCGGGGTGCATCCGCAGGCCATGGCTTCGATGATGGTCTGGCCGAACGTTTCGTAGAGTGATGACGACACGAGTACATCGGCTGCCGAATAGAGTTGGGAGAGGGCGTCTTCGTTGGCCACATGCCCCATGTGGGTGTATGTAACGGGTATGTCGGCCAAGGCCGCTTCCGAGCGCACGTTGCCGAAAAGCAGCAGGTGCAGGTCTTCCGGCCGGTAGCCCATGTGTTCGGTCATATAGGCCAGGGCCGACTTGAGATAGCCGAATCCCTTGATTGGGGTGTCGATGCGTGCCGCGCCGAAGATGATGACATGGCGGGCGCGTATGGAGAGCAGAGAGCGCGAGTCGGAGCGGTCGGACATGCGGAAGTGTGACAGTGACAGCACGTTGGGGATGACGGTGACGTCGTGCCCGCGTGTCAGCGATGCTGAGCGGGCCTTGTCGCCCAACCAACTGCTGACGGCCACAAAGTGCACTTTGCCTGAAGACATGACGCGCTTTTTACGGCGATGGGTGGCGGCGGCCAGATCGTTTCTGCCGGGGAAACGCAGGAACGGGCAGCTGGAACACGCCTCGCGGTATTTCTCGCATCCGTGGGAATAGTGGCATACGGACGTGGCGGGCCACATGTCGTGCATGGTCCACACCACGGGCTTGCCTCCGGACAGTATCTTGCGTATTCCGCCGAGAGAGAGCATGCCCTGGTTTATCCAGTGCAGGTGTATCACGTCGGCTTCGCGGTATTCGTCGGTCTGCGTGATGTCGATACCGGCACAGGCCGTCGATATGGTGAACAGATTCTTGCGGCTCAACCCGTTGGCAATCCATATCACCAGACGTTCCCACAGGAAAGCCAACCGGTAGCGCCACCGCCGGCCGGTGCTTGACACGTAGATGGCTCCGGTCTGTTTGTCGGCCACCATCATGCGGGCTTTCACGCCGTTGTTTATCAGTGCTTCGGTGAGCCGGCGGGCTGCTATTGAAGCTCCGCCCGCACTGTCGCTCGTGTTTACTATAAGTACTCTCATCGGTACATTATGTATTTAATATGATGTGAACTTCAGGGCAAAGGTAATGTAAAAAATCGGTTTACGGTGTGTTAAGGCATTGTTTTTAGTCCACAAGGCCCCCTATAATCCCCCAAAGGGGGATGTCGGGTAACAAAAGCACTGCTTCGGTATATTCATTGTGAAATTGTAAGGGGGATTTTTATTTTAATCTGTAACTTAATCAGTGATTATTGTTATAAGTTGTAAATATTGCGTTGCTTCAGCTTACTTTTTGTTCTAAAACACTTATTTATTGTCTTTATTGTCTAAAAAAAGGTTGCAGAATAGTTGGCGAAACAAAATAATTAGTATATTTGCAGCAACTAACTAATGTTCAACTTAAAAACGAATACTTATGTCAAACAGTCCTAATGTGCAACAAATACAAAATTGCCTCGACGCTTATATGATTCGTGTGGGCAAGGTTGAAATCAACGACATAGAAGCCAATCATGAGTTGGAGCGTGCCGGAGTGATGGTTGATGATTTGGTTTATCCGGGTGAACCGTTGAGAGTTTTTCTGCGTGGATTGCGTGAATCGAACTTGCTGCCAAAGAATATAAGGCAGGAAAATTCGATATGGGCTATAAAGCACTCCAAACTTGACGCAAAAGTGCAGGTGATTTTCAATCAATATCTATGATTGTGGAAGAGGGTGTGTAAAAATTCAATTCTTCCAACCTGTAGGGGCATATTCTTACACACCCTCTTGTTTCAGTCTATTTCCCAGTTTTCGAGGGTCCGCTTCCCGCTGTCGAAGTTGATGCCTACCTTCACTATGGGCAGGCCGCAGAGCGCGAAACGTGAGGGATAGTCGTTGAGGTCTATCTGCTTCACGGCGTCACCGGCACTCTTGTCGAGTTTCAGCTCGATGACATAGAGGGTTGTAGCCGTGCGCATGACCATGTCGACGCGACCGCGCGGCGTGCGAACCTCAATGTCGGTGTATATGCCAAGCAGCGAGAAGATGATGTAGAGAACCTGCTGGTAGTGGCCTTCGTAGGCTGTATTGTCACAGTATGGCACTGTGAGCAGGAACTCCTGAAGCTGGCGCAGCATACCGTCCATATCGTCTTTATAGAGCGCACGTGCCATGTTTATGACGGTCGACGTGGTGAGGCGTGAGTCAGGCGTGATGTAATAGGGTATCAGGCTTTTCATCAGCCCTATGCGCACCTCGTTGTTGGGAATGTCCAGCATGTAGCTTTGGAATATCGGGTCATAATCCTTGATGGTGATGTATCCGCTCTGGTAGAGCAACGCCGTCATGCTGTTCATCCGCTCCGTGGGGGCGTCGAACTCGGACGACATTGCCTCGATGCCGCCGATCCCCGACGGTGTTACGCCGAATTTCTTCAGCATCTCTATGAGATAAGTGGGAGTGCCGCTGCCGAACCAGTAGTCTTCAATCTTGTTCTTTGCCAAGGCGTTCAACAGGCTGAACGGGTTGTATATGTCGGGCGAGGGCCATGTGAAGTGATAGCCGTCGTATTTCTCTTTCAGTTTATGTACTGCCTCGTCACGGCTCAGGCCAAGTTTCGAGGCAAGACGGTCTATATGACCGCCCATCTGACCGAGCATCTCCTCTTCGGTTATACCGCAGATGGCTGTATACGGCTCATCCATGCTGATGTTGGATATATTGTTCAGCTCGCTGAAGATGCTCAGCTGCGAGAACTTTGTGATGCCGGTAAGGAACACGAAGCGCAGATATGGGTCGCACGCTTTCAGCGGCGAGTAGAAATTGCGCATCACGTTACGCAGCACGGGCAGGTCACGCTCCTCGTGCATCACGTCGAGAAGCGGTGCGTCGTATTCGTCGATAAGAACAACAACCTTGCGGCCGGTCTGCCTGTTGGCCGCTGCTATAAGATTGGTAAGGCGGTCATTTGTATCGACAGCAGGAGACGTTATGCCGTATTTTTCTTCATAATCTGCCAGCATATTGCCCAAATAACGTTCCAAACGTTCCCTGTCCATGTGCTTTGCGCGGCTCATGTCGAAATGCAGCACGGGATATTCCGTCCATTCCGTCTCAAGCGCGTCTATGGCCAATCCCTTGAACAGGTCGCGACGGCCCTCGAAATAGCTGCGCAGCGTGGAGGTGAGCAGTGACTTGCCGAACCGGCGCGGACGGCTCAGAAAAAAATATGTCGCGTCGGAATGTGCAAGATTGTACACATACTCTGTCTTGTCCACATACAGATAATCATCCTCACGTATTTTCGAGAATGTCTGTATTCCTATCGGGCACCGTTTCAACTGCTGCATTTCCATAATCCTTACCTTTAATGTGTTACGTTCACAAAGATACTACTTTTTCAGGAAAGCACGAAACAAATCCAAAGTTTTTGTGAAATTGGATGAGGCTGTATCGAAGTCGCGTATTGAATATGTCTTTCTGTCTAAAAAAAAGAATTATGTTTTTTTTTGTCAAAAAGAAATCTGTCTTTCTGTCGAAAAGACCACGTATGCGCCAATCCCCATTCGTATTAATTATGAAATATGCAGGAGAGGCGGGGGTATATCTGCCGGCTTCGGGCATGTCAGAGAGAAAAAAACGGACTGACGCCGCACGTCGGCACGGTCTTTATGTCGAACAAATAAAATTAATGTTACTTAAATGTTTCTTTTGAAAAATGATTCTTTTTTAGAGCATTTTGCCTTTAGACGCCCCAAAAGTGTTAAAGTATGTTGTATTTTGTACACTTTTTGAAATTTTCTGGGGGGGGTAAAAAATTATATTTATATTTGCGCCATCAAAACCTACCGGCAGTTTGAGGACTGTAAAAAAACAGAAATCTTTCGGCCGGAAATGACATTCAACTGCCTATATAACTAACAAAACGAAGTAATATTTTAACAAAATATACTATTAACTAACAATTAAAAAACTTAGGGATTATGAAAGTTTCAAAACTACTCGCTATGAGTGCACTGCTGCTTGCGGGCAGTGGTGCGGCGGAAGCTGCTCTGGTCGACGGTGTAAGACAGAAGCCACAGCCGCAGACCACAGCTTTCGAGTGGAACACCACGTTGTATATGTACAACACCGGTGTTTCAAAGTATTTCCTTGGAGCCAACAGCTGGAACACACGTGGCAGTGTGAGCGACAAGGGATACAAGGTGAAAATAACAAAACATGTGGAGGACGGCCTCGAGTGGGACGGCTCTTCTGCCATCCTCAACGACTCTGTAGAGACGAAGAAGGCATGGTTCAAGACGTTCATCGCAGATGAAGCAGGAAACTGCTGGGTGGATTGTGCCAACCAGGCTGACTCAATCTGGACCCTTAAGAGTGCCGGTGATGCATGGCGTTTCGGTCCGGGTGAATACAACAATACTTACAACTCGGCTACTTATCCTGATGTTTACCTTGGCGTGAAAGCCGGTGACGAGGGTAATACCCCCGAATTGTGGGCATTCCTTGCCGAGACAGACAATATAGACTGGAAGTTCGTTTCTCCCGAAGCTTATGCAGCCCATCAGGAGGCGTTGGCCGTTTGGGCAAAGGCAGAGCAACTGCGCGCCCTCTTTGCCGAGGCTCAGTCTTTGGGCGTTGACTACTCCGCTGCCAAGGCTGTTTACGAGAATGAGGCTGCCACAATCGAGGAAATCGAGGCTGCCATCGCCGCTCTTGACGCTGCCATCACTGCTGCCAAGGAGAGTTTGGCATCTGTTGCCGAGCCGAAGGACCTGACGTCGAAGATTGTAAACGCCACCTATGATGACGGCAACAACAACGGTTGGAGCGGCACAGGTCCCACTTTCGGCTTCGGAGCCGCCGAGCATTACAACAAGACATACAACAGTTATCAGAAGATTACGGGTCTGCCCAATGGCGTATATGCCTTAAGTCTGTCGGCGTTCTACCGTGCAGGAAACTCAGAGCCCGCATATCAGAACTGGAAGAACAAGACAGCCGCTGCCGATTATGCAAAGCTTTATGCAGTTACCGGCGAAGACTCTTTGCGTACAGCCATTATGTCGCCGTTTGAGGGTGTCAAGCCCAATGATTCAAAGGGCGGCAATGAAAGCAACGTTACCGATGGGGAGTATACATATTATATTCCCAACAACATGGAGACGGCTGCCAATTATTTCGCCGATGGATATTATGCCGACAACAAGGTGCTCGTAGGCATCACCGACGGCACTCTGACCATCGGTATAGAGAAGACACAGACCACTGGCGGTGACTGGACACTCTTCGACAACTGGAAACTCACCTACTACGGAAACAAGGCTGATGCCTATCAGTTGTGGATGAACAGCGTGCTGGACAACTATACAGGCTATGCCGAGCCGGGCGAGGGCGTTGTTTACACATACAGTGTTCTCGATGACTACAAGGCAGTGCTTGAAGCAGTGAAGACCGCTGCCGACAAGGATGCCATCCTTGCTGCCGTCAAGCAACTCGATGCTGCCAAGGCAGAGCTTGATGCCAACATCGCTGCATGGACAGAACTGCTCAAGGTGGTGGAGGTTGCACGCGAAGTGGCACAGCGCCCCGACTCTGAATTAGCCGGTGAAGACAAGGACAAACTGGCCGACTATCTCGACTTCGACTTTGAAGAAATTCTGTCAGAGCGTACCCTGACCACAGAGGAGGTTATCGCCGAGACTGAAAAGATTAGGCAAATGAAGGATGACGCCATAAAGAACGGTCTCGTTCCTGGACAGAAGTATGATATATCCAACCCCGGTTTTGAAGAAGGTGCTACAGGATGGGAGGGTAATCCTGCCATTGGTGGCTCACCCAACCACTGCGCCGAGGCTTATCAGAAGAAGTTTGATGTATACCAGATTGTGAAGGGTGCTCCTACAGGTGTTTACAGCGTCAACGTGAAGGCATTCTTCCGCGACGGTCAGAACGAAACAGCATGGGCTAACTATCTTGCAGCAGAGGGCAACGTTACATCGCCTGTTTCCGTATACCTCAACAGTAGTACCACACCTATCAAGAATGTGTATGACGAGAAGGTGGATGACCCCGACTATTTCGATGCTACAACCAACCCCGCACCGTTCGAGGCCGAGGACAACGACGGCAATACATATTGGTTTGCCAACGACATGAAGAATGCTTCAAAGATGTTCGCCGACGGACGTTACAAGGTAGAGGCTTTCGGTCTCGTAAGAGAAGGTGACGTGATGCGCATAGGTATCAAGGGCGATGCTTCTGCAAGCTTCAACTGGGCTATCTGGGATGACTTCGAGCTGATATACGAAGGCTTCAAGGCCGACGTTATCGCTCCGCAGCTCGAGACAGCTGCCGACGCTCTGAACGCTGCAGCCGACAAGACATTCGGTACTGAGGTGCGCGAGCAGATAGAGGGTGTGATTGGAGCTGCACAGGAGGCTCTCGACCAGACAGACGGCAAGGTGATGTTCGATGCTTTGGCTGATGTTCTTGCCCTTACTGACTCTATCGCCGCTTCTGAGGCCGTATTCACCGAACTCAGCGGTATGATAGATCCGTTCGGCGAGGCCATCGTTGCATCTACCAACGCAAGCGTTAAGGTGGAGGCAGAGGCTCTCATTGAGAAGATGGAGAACGCTGTGAAGAATAACGGTACTGTGACTACAGCCGAGGCTACCGCTCTCATCGCAAGCTGCAAGGAACTGACCATACGTCTCGCTCTGCCCGAAGGCACTGCAAGCGCCCAGAACCCGCTCGACTACACCGCTCTCATCCAGACTCCTGACTTTGAGAAGGACGGCGTTAACTCTATCGAGGGTTGGAGCGGAACATCCGGCTACAACTTCGGTAACGACGACACTCAGAAGTCTGCCCTGATGTTAGAGTTCTACAACAAGACATTCGACCTGTATCAGGACATCGCTCTTGCCAATGTTCCCAACGGTAACTACAAGCTGTCTCTCTCTGCATTCTACCGCTTCGGTAGCGCTGAGGAAGACTATAACAAGTGGACTGAAGATCCCAACTGCGGCACGACGAAACTCTATGCCGTAAGCGGTGGCGAGACATTCGAGACTCCTGTTGCCCTGCTGGCATCAGGTGCAGGCGAGGAGCAGGTAGGTGCAGGTTCTGAGGTAACTGTAGGCGACGGCCTGTATGTACCCAACGACATGGTGTCTGCAAACGCTTACTTCACTCTTGACAATCCGCGTTATCTGAACGAGCTCGTGGTGAAGGTTACCGACGGTAAGCTCCGCGTGGGTATCAAGAAGGATGCCAACGTAGGTTCTGACTGGGTTATCATGGACAGCTGGCGTCTGACATTCTATGGTAACGACGAAGTGCCCGGTGGTATCGAGAGCATTGAAGGCAATGCAGGAGCACCTGTAAAGGTTGAATACTTCAGCATCGACGGTATGAAGCTGAGCAAGCCCTCTAAGGGTGTTGTCATCAAGCGCAGTACCGATGCTGCCGGCAACGTGACTGTAAAGACAGTAGTTGTTAAATAAGCTCCTCCGGAGCAAATGACTGGAATCGGGGCAGGGCACGCCCGGCCCCGATTCCTTTCCTTTTTTGAATATGACATAATACTTTTATAACGCTTTATAACGCTAACAATTTAACAGTTCGGAATCTCATCTTTCCGACAACTTCCTGCTCATGAAAAATAAAAGACTCTTTCTGTTTGCCGCAATGGCGGCCGTTGCAGTTCAGGCAAGTGCACAAATAACGATGACTGTCGATGCCACACGCCGCGGCCCGCTGGTCAGCCCCTATCAGTACGGACTCTTCTTCGAGGAGATAAACCATGCCGGTGACGGCGGCCTTTATGCCGAACTGGTAAGGAACCGCTCGTTCGAGGAAGAACTCGACGGATGGACAGCGGTAGGCGGTGCCGAGTTGTCGCTCACCACCACATCGCTGCTCAACGATGCGCAGGGTCATGCACTGTCTGTCAATGTCGCTTCGGCATCCGATACCGACATGAAGGGTATAGCCAACAGCGGCTTTTGGGGAATGAGCATACAGAAGGATTCGGTATACACCCTGTCGCTCTGGGTGAAAGCCCCAAAGAGTTTCACGGGCCGCATCAAGGCGCAGTTGCGTGCCGCCGACGGACAGACCGTGATAGGGCAGAGCGAACTTGAGGGCAGCACGGCTGCCACAAAATGGAGCAGACTGACAGCCACCATCAAGGCTACAGGCACAGACCACGCCGGACAGCTGGTGTTGCTTACGGGCAACAACGGCCGTCTGAACATTGATATGGTGTCACTGTTTCCCGGAACATGGCGCAACCGCGCCAACGGCCTGCGCCCCGACCTGGCGCAGCTTCTTGCCGACACCCGCCCCACGTTCCTCCGTTTCCCCGGAGGATGCTATGTAGAGGGTGAAGGCTCTTACGACAACGCTTTCCAATGGAAAAAGACCATAGGCCCAATCGAGGAACGACCGGGCCACATGAACCAGAACTGGCGCTACCGCTCGAGCGACGGTCTGGGCTACGACGAATATCTGCAGCTGGCCGAGGACATGGGCGCCGCCCCGATGTTTGTGGTCAATATAGGTTTGGGCCACGGCTTCACGCTGTCGCTCGAAGAGACCGAGACACTGGTGCAGGACTGCCTCGACGCCATCGAATATGCCAATGGCGACGCATCCACCGAATGGGGTGCACGCCGCATCGCCAACGGCCATGCCGAGCCTTACAACCTGAAATTCATAGAGGTGGGCAACGAGAACTACCAGGCCGGCGACATAGGTTACGTGGAGCGTTACTACATGTTCTACAAGGCCATCAAGGAGAAGTACCCCGAAATAGTTGTGATAGGCAACGTAGAGGCCTGGGGCACCGACACCCCGTCGTGGCGCAACAAATATCCCGTCGACCTCGTCGACGAGCACTACTACCGCTCGTACACATGGATGAGGGACAACTACAACAAGTATGACAACACGCCGCGCTCCATAGGCATTTATAACGGTGAGTATGCTGCCAACGCCGGCGGCACTTACGGCACCTACGGCAATATGAACAGCGCCCTCGGCGAGGCTGTCTACATGCTCGGCATGGAGCGCAACAGCGACGTGTGCCGCATGGCGTCGTTCGCACCCATCTTCACTCACGAGATGGATCCCCGCTGGGCTTACGACATGATACACTTCCGTCAGGGTGCCAACTTCGTAACCCCGTCGTATCACGTACAGAAGATTCTGGGCAACAGTCTGGGACACCAGAACATGCTGTGGACGGAGACGGGCAATACCGTCAGCTCCTCTGTTGCCGAGGCAAGGGTTGGCGTGGGCGCGTGGAGCACCCAGGTGGTGTACGATGACGTGACTGTAACGCTGCCCGACGGCACGGTGGTGGCGAAGGATGACTTTACGACAGACAGCGGCAAGTGGAGTTTCAACACTGGCACATGGGATGTGACAGGAGGCAATCTCACCCAGACACAGCAGGCCGAGAACTGCACGGCCGTGCTCAACATACCGGTTGCGGGCGGCAGTTACACCTACAAGCTGCGCGCGAAGAAGATCTCCGGGTGGGAGGGATTCCTTATCATGTTCGACTATCAGGACAGCAACAACTATATATGGTGGAACATCGGCGGATGGACCAACTCGAAGCACGGTGTGGAGAAATGCGAGAACGGCTCGAAGACAACCGTTGCCTCGGCTTCCGGCAGCATCGAGACCGGACGCTGGTACGACATCGAGATACGCAAGGAGGGCAGCATGGTGACGTGTCTGCTCGACGGACAGGAGGTGCACAAGTTTACGCTGGCATCTCAGAGGGCGATATACCAGAGCCTGCAGATGACGGCCGACGGCACCGCCATGCTGCTGAAGGTGGTCAACCCGCACGGCACCGCCCGCCGGCTTACTGTTGACGGACGCAACATGACACTGCTTGGCGTACGCACCGAGTACAGTCTGAAGGCTGAGAGCGGTCTGGCCGAGAACACCATGGACGCACCGCTGAACGTGGCTCCCGACGTGACACCCGACGCACCGTCGGCAGAGACACCCGCCACTGACGGCAAGATTGTGGTGGACGTGCCGGCATACTCGCTCATGGTTTACCGCATAGCCATTGCCGACGCGGCTCCCGAAGCCGCAGAGGACAATGCCTACACCCGTGAAGACGAAGGCATGTACGGCTATCTTTATGCCCACATGCACACCACGCAGGAGATAACCTGCTACGCCCTGAGCAGCAACGGCACCTACTGGCGCGACCTCTTCGACAGCCGCGAGGTGTTCCCCACGAAGAACTATACCGAGACGGGCGGCATGCGCGACGCCTACATCTGCCGTACGCAGACAGGCAACTTCCTGCTCGCCGGCACCGACATGACATCGCGGTTGGGATGGACAAGCAACCACCGCATGACGTTCATGCACTCCAACGACCTGGTGCACTGGGACAAGTACATCAGCATCGACCTCGAGAGCGAGGAAAATCTGGCCGCACTCGGACTTACCAACCCTGCTGACATGACGGCCGCATGGGCACCGCAGATAATCTTCGACCCTGTTACGGGCAAGTATATGGCTTACTACAGTGTGGGTTTCCCCGACCGTCACCGCATATACTACTCGCTGCTGAATGAGGACCTCACGGAGGTGAGCAAGCCGATGGTGCTGTTCGACCCGGGATATGACGTCATCGACGCCGATATCGTGTGGAACGAGGCCGAAGGACAGTATGTGATGGTGTTCAAGCGTGAGGGCGACCGTGCACTCAGCCGTGCCACGGCGCCTTATCTTGTGCCCACGGGCGACAAGACCACCGGCGCGTGCCAGTGGGTGAGAGACCCCGACTTCGGCATCGACGAGAGCGGACAGAGCATCGAGGCCCCGTCGCAGTTCCGTTACATCGGCAGCAAGCGCTGGCAGTTAGGCTACCAGAAGTATTCAAACGGTTACAACTACCGCATAATGGATCTTGACGAGCGCGGTGCAAATCCCGCCAACCGCCGTGACATTTCGGGCGATGTGGCTCCGCAGCACGGCTCGTTCGTGAAACTGACGGAGGCCGAATACCGCTATTTGGAGACATGGGAGCAGGTGGTGACGCTGCTTGACAAGGTCAGGCCAATACACGAGGTGCTGCCCACCGACGAATCGCGCACGGCCATAGAGAAGGCCGAAAAGGCACTGGCCGACGACCTCGGCTCGTTCGCAGCTAATGCGGTGGCCATGCAGGAGGCTCTTACGGCTCTGGAGAAGTCTCTCGAGAAGACACCCAACATCAACGAGTATCTGCTTGAACAGGCCCGTCAGGGCAAACCCACCGACCTCACTCCGCTGATAGTGAACGCTGACTTTGCCAATGCCGCCGCGGGGTGGACGACATCTCCGGGATTTACTGCGGCCAACGGTTATGTGGCGGAGTATTACAACACCAACTTCGACTTCAGCCAGACCATAACGGGGCTGCCCGACGGCAGTTACGAGGTGACCGTGCAGGGCTTCTACCGCATGGGCGGAATAGATGCGGCCCTGGCCGCGCACAATGGCGGAACGGAGAGCCTTAACTCCATATTTTACGCAAACGAAGCAGAAACACCGATGCTGAGCCTCTATGACGGCTCGGTATCGGATTACTATACCATGTCGCCCTACAACTATCCCGACAATGTGGCGGGTGCCAACGAGGCTTTCAACAGCAACGGCCTCTACGCCAACACCATACGTCTGGAGGTGACGGGCGGACAGTTGACGATAGGCATACGCAAGAACACGCATATGGGTGCCGACTGGTGCTGTTTCGACAATTTCACGCTGCGCTTTTTGGGAAACCCCGATGCCGTTGCGGCAGTTGATGCCGACGCGGTGAAGGCTGGCGGCCGGTGCAGCAACCTGCAGGGGGTGTTCATTCCGGAGATGGACAGTTATCACGGGATGTATATACAGGACGGACAAAAGAAGATAAAGAAATTGAACTGAGACTGAACTTTTATCTAAAACTAAAAACGAAATAAATTATTAACTAACTTGAATATGAGATTTAAACTTATGCGAAAAAAGAATGTACCGGACTTGAGGCCGCGGCCGGCCCGTCATCTGACGGCCATCGCGGCTATGGCCATGTTTGCCGGAACGTTCGTCATGCAGTCGTGTGAAGACGATGTTCTTACAGGACAGCCGTCGTGGCTTGGCAACTCCATCTACGAGCGTCTGGCGGAAGACGGCAACTACACCACAACATTGCGTCTGATTGACGACCTCGGGCAGAAGGCAGTGCTCAGCGGTACGGGATCGAAGACGCTTTTTGTGGCTGATGATGCTGCGTACAAACGGTGGTTTGAGAACAATTCATGGGGAGTGAGGAGTTACGACCAGTTGACGGCGGCGCAGAAGAAGCTGCTGCTCAACAACTCGATGGTGAACAACGCCTATCTGATAGAGCTGCTCGGCAACACGTTCGACTCGGAGATACAGCCGGGTACGTGCATGCGCCGCGCCACGGCCACAAGTATCTACGACTCTGTGCCGAGGATGTATCCTGATCAGATGCCGGCAACGGCTGACTGGGACAAGCACCGTGGCAAGAAAGACGGTATACTGATTTTCATGGACGCTACATCGGCACCGATGATTCACTTCCTGCCGTCGTACATGACGCATAACAAGATAACCGACGCCGATCTCACCATACTCACCAACGGCGAGGCCACAAGCACGGCCGAGGCGTGGGTGGACGGAAAGAAAGTGGTGGAGCGCGACATCACCTGCAAGAACGGATATGTGCAGAAAGTGGAGGAGGTGATAGAGTCGGCACCCAACATGGCCGAGATTCTGCGCCAGCATCCCGACATGTCGATGTGGTCGAAGTTTGTCGACCGTTTCTCGGCTCCTTACTATAATGCCGATGGTACGCGCGACTACAACCGACTTTACAACACGGAGGACTCGGTGTTCACCCTGCGCTATTACAGTGAGGTGTCGACCGGCGGAGAGAGAAACAACCGCACGCCCGAGGGCAAGAGGGTTGACGAACTGCTTTCCTTCGACCCGGGATGGAACCACTATATGTACACTAACACCATGGGGCGCGACATGCACAACGATGCCGGAGCCATGATAGTGCCCACCAACAAGGCTCTGGAAGAATGGTGGGGGGCTGAAGACGGAGGCGGCAAGGCTCTTAAAGACGAGTACGGCTCATGGGAGAATGTGCCGCTGAAAGTGCTCTCTAAGCTGATCAACGTGAACATGCTCAGCTCGTTCTCCGATTATGTACCCTCGAAATTCAAGGCCGTGGTGAACGATGCCAAGGTAGAGATGGGCATAACGCCGGATGATGTGGACAGCTGCTTCATCGGCTGCAACGGTGTGATATATATGGTGGACAAGGTGTTCCCGCCAAGCGAATATTCGTCGGTGGTGTTCCCTGCCCTTATTCATGAAAACACGATGAAGGTGATTTACAAGGCTATCGAGGATTACGACTTCCTGCCGTTCCTCAACTCCATGGATGCACGGTTCAGCCTGATTCTGCCTACCAACAATGCGTTGCTGAGCTATGTAGACCCCGCCACATACGGTGAACCCACACAGTCGTTGCTGAGATTCTATTATGACAACGAGGAAGAGGCCATCAAGGCCGACCGTTACAACTGTACGGTGGGCAGCGACGGTACGGTGAACGTGGGTCCGCTGCAGGAAGAGAACGTGAATACCACTATTGTGGAGAACCGTCTCAAGGACTTGGTCAACTCGATGATTATTGTGGGCGACGTGGAAGACGGCCATGAGTATTATCTTACAAGAGGCGGTAGCGCGGTACGCGTGAAGAATGCCGGACAGGCCAATTCTATGACTCTTGCCGGAGGATGGCAGGTTGAGCACAACACTGCGGTGGCAGTGACCGACATAGACGACAAGACGAAAGACGGTAACGGTAAGTCGTATACCGTGGACAACGGCTATCCGATGGGTGCCGAAAAGTCGGTGTACAAGACTCTGCAGGGCAGACCGGAATATTCGAAGTTCCTGGAACTTCTCAACGGTGGTGACAAGGATTCCACCACTTACAATCTCCTGATAGCAGAGATGGGCTCGGGTACGAAATACCAGTGCTCGGACAACAACAACAACTTCAACATGCGTTTGTTCGACAACTTCAACTATACCGTGTATGTGCCGACAAATGCGGTTATAGAGGACATGCAGAACAAGGGTTACCTGCCTTCGTGGACTGATTTTGAGGAAGTGGATGCAGATGATGATAAGGATGACGAGGAGAAGAAGTACAAGGATTTCAACTCTGAGCAGAAGAAACTTATAAAGTATATCATCAAGAGCCGCATAACCAACTTCCTGCGTTATCACGTACAGGATAACTCCCTGTACGTGGGCGGTACGGCAGTACAGGGTGAGAGTGTAAGGTATGAGACCTCTAAAATCAATCCCGACAACGGACGTTTCTTCTCGCTCGGTGTGACAGCTACAGGCGACAACCTGGAGATTACCGACCAGTGCGGAAACAAGCGCCATGTGGTGAAAACGGAAGGTCTGTACAACAATATCTGCCGCGAATATTGGTTCCAGGCCCGAGGGACGACAAGAAATCCGTGGAAGACGATTTATTCCACTTCCGACGCCGTGGTGCACCAGATTGACGGGGCGTTGCTGTATAGCGACAGTCAGCTTACGCGATGGGAGGATGAGATTGAAAAACTAAAAAAATAAGAGCAAACAAATATGGCTAATTATATAATATCGAAAGCCGTGAACGTATACGGCAACATCGGCAGACGGCTGTTGCTGTGCTGTGTGTTGGTGTGCTGTACGTTGGGACTGCGTGCGCAGGACATAACGTCGGTGCACGGTACAGTGAAAGACGATTTCGGCGAACTTATGGGCGCCACAGTCTGTGAGATTGACCGTAACGGGCGTATCATCGAATCGGCTCTGACAGACCTCAACGGTAACTTTACCATGAGGATACGTAACCCGAAAGACAAGATACGTTTCAGCTATGTGGGCTGCAAGACATTGGTATTGCCCATCAACAAGACCAACTATGTGGTGACGATGAAGTCGGCCACAGAGATAAAGGAAGTGGTGGTGAAGTCGAAGGGACGTGCCACGGGAGGCAACGGCCTTGCAGTGCCCGAGCGCGAGATTTCCTACGCCAAGCAGACCATCGACATGGCACAGTTTGAGGGTCTCGGATTCACTACCGTTGACGAGGCCCTGCAGGGACAGGTGGCCGGTCTTGACATCATCTCGACATCGGGTAACCTCGGTTCCGGTTCTACCATGCGTCTGCGCGGTGCCAGCTCGCTGTCATCGCTGACCAACGAGAACCCGCTCATCGTTGTCGACGGAAACACATGGAACGTGGATATGAGCAACTTCGACCTGGCATCGGCCAACGACGAGAAGTTTGCCGAGCTGCTCAACATCAACCCCGAGGACATCGCGTCAATCACCGTGCTGAAGGATGCCGCCGCAACGGCCATCTACGGTTCGCAGGGTGGTAACGGTGTCATCGAGCTTACCACGAAGCGCGGTGCGCGCGGCAAACCACGCATCTCCTACTCGCTCAAGCTCACGGGAACATACCAGCCCAAGGGTTACGACCTGCTTTCGGGTGACGACTACACCATGCTGCTGAAGGAGTCTTACTTCAACCCGCGGCAGAACGACGGTGCAAGTGACATACCGGAACTGAACTACGACCCTACTTACTCGGAGTATGAGCAGTACAACAACAATACCGACTGGGTGGATGCCGTTACGCAGTGGGGTCTGCGACAGAACCACTATGTAACCATCTCGGGTGGTGGCGAGAAGGCCAACTTCCGTATCTCCGGCGGTTACGACCATGAGACGGGTTCGGTGATAGAGCAGGTGATGGACCGTTTCTCAACACGTGTGAACCTCGACTACAATGTGAGTGAGCGTATCAAGGTGTCAACCAACTTCTCGATGACGTACACCAAGAACCAGCGCAACTCCGACAACCTGCTTGCAATAGCAATGAAGAAGATGCCTAACATGGGCATCTACGAGCAGGACCCGCTGACGGGTGCCAACCTCGGCTCTTATTACACCATGCTTCAGGAGCCTTACAGCTCGAATGAGTTCAAGGACGACCAGCGTACCTACGTGAACCCGGTGGCTTCGGCAAAACTCGCCAAGAACGAGAGCCGTTCTTACAATCTCGCCCCCGAGCTGGTAATCAACTACCGTCTGCTCGGTCTTGACGAGGACCACTGGCAGCTGAACTGGCGCGGTTCGGTGTATATGAACATATTCAACGAGTATGCCGACCGCTTCTACCCGCAGGAGCTTACCACGGTGTCGTGGGACAAGGGTGTGAACACGAGCTACTCGGGTTCGTCGAAGAGCGTTTCGTTCAATACCAAGCAGACGCTTACGCTGATTCCGCATTTCAACAACCCCGACCACTCACTCATGGCCCTGGTACGTATGGAGCTTAACAGCGGTTCGTCGAGCGGACAGTCCACCGACGGCAAGGGGCTTGCTTCGGGTGGTGTCACCACTCCCAATGCCGGCAGCCTTATCACGAAAATGAGTTCAAGTTATGCACAGTGGCGCTCGCTGTTCTACACGTTCTCCGTGCACTATGCCTACAAGGGCCGCTATATGGCCGACTTCTCTGTGCGTGCCGACGGTACCACAAAGTTCGGACCGGACAACAGATGGGGTTACTTCCCTGCCGTGTCACTGCGCTGGAACATCAGCGACGAGCCTTGGATGAAGGCAACGAAGAGCTGGCTGTCGATGCTCTCGCTGCGTCCCAGCTGGGGTAAGGTGGGACACCAGCCCAACAGAGACTATCTGTACACTCTGAAATACGGCACCACCGACCGTTATCTCGACATGTCGGCCATGCGCCCGCTGAACATACGTCTTACCGACCTGAAGTGGCAGACGGTGTCGAGCTATAACCTCGGTATGGACATCGGCCTCTTCGACGACAAGATCAACCTTACACTCGAGGGCTACCACTCAACTACCGAAGACATGCTTATGGCCAACTACCGTATACCGTCAAACGCCGGTTACTACACGTTGCCCTACCGCAACACGGGTAAGATGCGCAACATAGGATGGGAGTTCCATATCAACACCAACAAGCTGATAAAGGCCGGCAAGTTCTTCATGGACATGAACGTCAACTTCGGTAACAACCGCAACGAGATTCTCGAGATGGACGAGTCGGTGCTCAGGAGCATGAACTCTACGTTCAACCACGAAAACCGTCAGGTGCTAACACGTGTGCAGTTACACAACCCGTTCGGAGCCATCTACGGATTCCGCTTCAAGGGCGTTTACCAGTACAGGTACGACACGTTTGCAGCCATGAGTCATGAAGACCAGCAACGCTTTATCGACGCCGGAAACACTGCCCCTGTGGCTCTCGACGCCAACGGAAAGGTCATCTACAACACCAAGGACGAGCCTGTGCGCATGATGTTCAACTACACCAACGACGGTACGGGACGCAACTATAAGTTTGAAGGCGGAGACGCCATTTACGAGGATATGAACAACGACGGTAATATCGACGCTCTCGATATTGTCTATCTCGGTTCTTCTCTGCCGAAGCTTACCGGAGGTTTCGGATTCACGTTCAACTACGGTGCATGGAGACTCAACACGTCGTTCGTATACCGTGTGGGCAACAAGATTCTCAATATGGCCCGTCTCGATGCCGAGGCTATGATTTCCAACGACAACCAGAGTCAGGCAGTCAACTACCGCTGGCGCAAGGAGGGTGACATAACGCCCATTCCGCGTGCCATGTATGGCAAGGACAGCCAGTACAACACCCTTGTCAGCGACCGCTTCGTAGAGGACGGAACATATCTGCGTATGAGCTATGCACAGTTGTCGTACTCCCTCAACAAGAAGGATCTGAAGTGGATCGGTCTCAACAAGCTGAGCTTCTATGTCAGTGCCAACAACCTCTTTGTGCTCACCAAGTACACGGGTGTTGACCCGGAC
Organism: uncultured Prevotella sp.; assembly: GCF_900549175.1. Lineage (GTDB taxonomy): Bacteria > Bacteroidota > Bacteroidia > Bacteroidales > Bacteroidaceae > Prevotella. The sequence continues at coordinate 20,384 of NZ_URNN01000013.1, forward strand.
GTGAGCTACAGCGGATATGGAGCCGCCACCGACTGGGGTCAGACTCCGCGTGCGCGTTCGTATACATTGGGTATCACTGTCGACTTCTGATGATGGCCGGCAAGACTTCCGATGAAAATAAACAATGCTAAAAAATATAAAGATATGGACATCAAACATAATAATGAAAACAGACTGACAAGATGGGCACGGAAAGCGCTTCCGGTGTCTCTGCTTGCTCTTTCTTCCTTTATGATATCCTGTGCTGACTTTTTGGAACTTGACCCCAAGAACGAGATTATCCACGAACAGTTCTGGAACGAGAAATCGGACGTGGAGAATGTCGTGGCCGGCTGCTATTCCAGCTTGCAGGACTATGCCGTGATTTCGCGAATGATGGTATGGGGTGAGTTCCGCTCGGAGAATGTCATAGCAGGAAATGACACCGAGAAAAGGGATGCCAGCCTGATGCGTGTGCTGAAGGAGAACATAGATGCGAGCAACGCCTATGCTTCTTACGGCGACTTCTATACCATCATCAACAACTGTAATATCGTGATACGCTATGCCCCGCAGGTGGCTGCCACCGACCCCGGATATGCCGAGAGCGAGCTTAAGGCCACCATAGCGGAGGTGAGCGCTCTGAGAGACTTGTGCTATTTCTATCTGATAAGGGCTTTCCGTGCCGTTCCGTACAGTACAGAGGCGTTTATCGACGACAATCAGGTCATGAACCTGCCGGCAACGCCGTTCAACACAGTGCTCGACTCTCTCATCGCCGACCTTGAGAATGTGCGCGGTGACGCCGTGTGGCGCTATCCCTCCACCACCACTCTCAACTCAAAGTATCAGACAGGCCGCGTGACGCGCGACTTCATCGACGCCATGCTCTGCGATATGTATTTGTGGAAGAAGGATTATGCCAACTGTGTGAAGTATGCCGACGAAGTGATAGCATCGAAGAAAAGGCTCGCAGAAATGAAAGCTAAGGAGAACGGCACCAGTCTCAAGGAGTCTACCCGTTTCGGCGACTATCCGCTGGTGGAAGACTGCAACACCATGGGCAACCAGTTCGGTTTTGCCTTCGAAAACATTTTCTGCTACGGCAATTCGGATGAAAGCATATTCGAGCTGTCTTTCCTCAAGGGTGAGGACAACATGAAGAGCAACGGCCCCGTGGGCTTCTTCTATGGTGACGCACATGCCTTCCCGGGCTATGTGGCTCCGTCGGATTATGTGGCTTTCGACATCAAGAACGGAGAAAACAAGGTCTACACGACAAGATACGACATGAGGGCTCATGAGAATTTCCTCAGCCAGGGTTCGGTGGCGGCCATCTACAAGTATGTGTGTCCGATCTTGCCTGAATATCTTGGCGATCCGGCCAGCAACAGCTTCTCGGGAAATATGATAATATCTGTGTATGGCGGCAAGGGTAATAACGACAACTGGACCACATACTGCAAGGCCAACTGGATTATATACCGTCTGAGCGACGTTATGCTGATGAAGGCCGAAGCACTTGTGCAGATGATGAGCGACAACACAAATGTCGGTGAGGGTGAGGCAGACGGAACGCTCAGCGAGGCCGATGCCGATCTGGCAGCACGTGCCTTCGAGCTTATATCGGCTGTCAACAACCGCTCGCTGTACAATTATGAGAGCAATGCCCTGAAAGCGGAACAATACACCACCAAAGCCCTGCTCAACAATCTTGTTTACGAAGAGCGTGAGCGTGAGCTGATGTTCGAGGGCAAGCGCTGGTTTGACCTCGTAAGGCGTTCGGAACGTGAAGGCAACACCAACTATCTGCGCCAGCAGGTGGCCGCTAAGGGCTCGCAGAATGCATCTGTCGTTCAGAGCTTCCTGGCACAGATGGATGCCATTTACTGGCCGTACCACATCGACGAGATTAAGGCGAACACCAATCTTGTGCAGAATCCGGCTTTCGGCAGTGGAGAAAACGGCAGTTATGAAACAGCCAAATAATCTGAAACATATTATTATATAAAAGTACGATTATGAATATACTCAAGAAAATATATAGAAAATTCGGAATGGCGATTGTCTGCATGGCCGTGCTTAGTCCGTTGACATTCGTTTCATGTTCCGACGAGCCGGACAGTGAGAACTACTACACTTTCACCGGTGAGATGATGAGCGACTATCTCAAGACCCGCAGCCAGTACAGCATGTTTGCAGAGATTGTGGACAGGGCCGGACTGATGAACACGCTTTCCACTTACGGGGCATACACCTGCTTCGTGCCCGACAACAACGCTGTGGACATCTACCTTAAAGGCCGCGGCATGTCGGAGGTGGCAGACTTGTCACAGGCCGACTGCGACACCATTGCACGCACCCACATCGTGGGCAACATGTACACCACGTTCGACATGCAGAACGGTGTGCTGGCATCGGCCAACATGAACCGCCGCTATATAGAGGTGTATCAGGACACTGTAACCAACATCGTATTGGTGAACCGTCAGGCACACATCTACCGCGAGTTGCAGAACGACTCTGTGGAGAACGGTGTGGTGCAGCCGATAGACCGTGTGCTGGAAAGCTCCAACAGTATGCTTCCCGACATTATCGGCCAGAACGAGCGTGTGAGCGTATACAGCGCCGCCCTCACGGCCACAGGTCTGCGCGACTCCATGTTCCGTTATAAGGATGAAAACTACGACGCGTCCATCTACGAAACCTACCGTTACATCTCCGACGTAAACAAGGAGGCTGCCACCGTTCCCGACGAGCATCTCTACGGATATACGGCGTTCCTTGTGCCTGATGATGTGCTGAAGGAGAAATACAACATCCCAGTGGAAAACAAGAGCGAGGCGCTGAAGGCTCTCTACAACCTTGCATGCGGCATTTACGACAAAATATATCCGGAAGACGTCAATGCCGACTATCACGACTTCGACCATCTCACCGACCGCCGTAACCCGCTCAACCGCTTTATGGCATACCACATTCTCGACCGCAATGCCAAGGGTGTGAACTTCCTCACCCCCAAGTATGATGTGGGTATTGTAGTGAGCGAGATGAACCCCGAAGACTGGTATACCACCATGTTGCCCCACTCGATGATGAAGTTTGAGAAGGTTATGGTGCGCAAGTGGCTGGGTGAGGCCACCCGCGAGGAGCGTTACATCAACCGTCGTTACGATGATATATATAAAGTGGAGGGTACACACATTCTGCCTACCGTAGAGGAGGGTGTGGTGAACGACGCCATCAACGGCTGCTACTTCTACATTGACGGCTATGTGGCTCTTGACGAGACCATGCGCGACATAGTGTGGAACTGCCGTGTGCGTATGGACTTCTCAACCATCTTCCCCGAGCTGATGACCAACGACATACGTCTCAACGGAACACAGAGCGACATGAAGAAGCAGGACCCCGACTACGACGAGACCCACAAGTACGGCCGCAACTACTATTTCCCCAACGGATATCTCTCGGGAGTGAGTCTTCCCACGGGAGTATTCGTTTACCGTCGTCCGCACGACTATTACTGGAGTTATGAGGGAGACGAGATGAACCTGCGCGGCAACTACGATTTCACGTTCCGCATCCCTCCCGTTCCGGTGGAGGGCGACTACCAGATACGTCTCGGCTATGCTGCCACCGCCACCCGTGGTATCGCACAGGTGTATTTCGGAACCGAAGATAAGATGACACCACAGGGTATTCCACTCGATATGACCAAGAACCTTAAAGATGCGTCCATTCTCGGAACCGACTTCGACAAGAAGAAGTATACGGCAATGACCGACGAGGAAAAGCAGGAAGACCGCAAGACGCTGAAGAACCTCGGCTTCTACCGCGGCGCACGCGGCGGCTACCACTACAACGGTGCCGGTGCAACCACCACCACGCGTTTCTGCGACAACAAGGAGACATTCCGTATCGTGCTGTGTACGGTGCACATCAATCCCGCCGAAGACTACTACCTGCGCATACGCTGCGTATCGTCGAAGATGGGTAACGACAACGAGTTCATGGTCGACTATCTGGAGCTTGTGCCCAAGAATGTTTACGGTGTGACCGACGAAGGAGCACAGGAAGACGACTTGTAAGCAGCGGATTAATATCGACATTAAATAGAAACAACAAGTAAATAAGGACAATATATTATGAATATCAATAATAGCAGAAAAAAGGTCGTGGCTATGACAAAGGGACTGTTGTCTTTTTGCATGCTCGGTGCCTTGCCTTTCGTTACAGGCTGTTCTGACACATGGGACGATCACTATGACTCCCCGGCCGGCGTAGGTAGCGGGGCAACGATATGGGAGACAATATCCGGCGACGGGCAGCTCAGCAACTTTGCCCGCGTGGTGAAGGCTTGCGGCTACGACGTACCGCTGAATTCGAGCCAGGTGTTTACCGTGTTCGCACCCGTCAACGGCGATTTCACGTCGGAGCAGGCCGATGCACTGATAGAGCAGTACAACGCAGAGAAGCGCAACGGCACGAAGGACAAGGACAACCCCACTGTAAAGGAGTTCCTGCGCAACCACATCGCGCTCTTCAATTACTCTGTCTCGCCGTCAACCAACGACTCCATCTCGATGATGAACGGCAAACTCGTTCCACTTACTTCGAGTTCGTTCGGAGGAAGGGAGTTCGTCTCAACCAATACCCTTCTCGGCAACGGTATGCTGTTCACTCTTAAGAACAAGGTGGACTACTCTCCCAATGTGTTTGAATATCTGCGCAGCGACAGCGACCTCGACTCGGTGGCAGCCTTCCTCTACAAGTACAACCGCTACGAGTTTGACGCAAGCCAGAGCGTGCCGGGAGAGATTAAGGACGGACAGACCATCTACCTCGACTCTGTAGAGGTGCTCTCAAATGTCATGTTCAGGGAGACTTATATTAATGGTCTCATCAACAACGAAGACTCCACCTACTGGATGGTGGTGCCCACAAACAGCGAGTGGGAAAGGCTCGTGCCTGAATACAGGGAATACTTCAACTACTGTAATCTCGTGACCGGCCGCGACTCTTTGCAGGAGATGCGCTCGAAGCTGTTTGTACTGTCAGGAGCGGTGTTCAGCCAGACCGACAACCCCAACATAGCCGATGCCACCGTCGATTCCATTATGTCGACCAACGCGGTGCCTTACAAATTCCGTAAACAACTTTATGGCAACAGTGACCTGAAATACTATCAGTATGACCGTCCGTACGCTCCGGGCGGAGTGTTTGACGGTACCATTGCCATGGACTGCAGCAACGGTAAGGTGCTGAAGGCTGCCGACTGGCATGTTGACAAATACCAGACGTTCTTTCAGGACATATATGTAGAGGCTGAGTACTCCGGCAATAAGAAGAGTCTGGGCTCGGGTACGCGTGAACTCAATATCGTTCCCGTGCCTGCGGTTGTCGACTCCATTGACAGCGAGGGCAACATACTGAGCGTTCCCAACAAGTTCTACGACAAGGTGTCCAACAACTCGTATGTGGAGATAGCCCCGACGGGAGGTACCAACCCATCGGCATCATTCTATCTTCCTTACCTGCTGTCGAACATGGGCTACGACATCTATGTAGTTATGGCCCCGGCACTGGCAGGCAACGGTCTGGCACGCGAGTCGGAGCGGCTTCCCAACAAGTTCCGCTGCCAGTTGAGATGGCAGGAGCAGGGTTCCGATTCCACCGTTGTATATATCAACGGTACGGAGGAGGAGGGAAAAAGCTCTTCCGTGTTCGACACCAAGAGGGACGGCAGCAATACGGTAGACGTGATGGACACTATCCTTGTGGCCAAAAACTGGAAGTTCCCCACCTGTACCTACGGTGCCAACGACCCGCGCATACAGGCAGCCCTCACGATAGAGTCGCGTGTGGGTAACAGCGACGTCAACAAGGGTACATACCAGCGCATAATGCGTATTGACTGCATAATACTGAAACCGCACAGGGAGCCGGCCAAAGAGCCTGACGAGAATTGATTGATATATAAAGTCCAAACAACAGAAATACATATATATGAAACCAAATATATTATTCGCAATAGCTATGTTGGCGGTAGCCCCGTACAGCCTTTATGCACAGGATGCTGCCGGTGACGACAGTCAGGCGGAGCAGCGTAAGCCGGCACCGACCCGAAAAGTTTACGATACGCGCGTTGTCAGTGGCGTTGTCGTGGATGCTGCCACCAACCGGCCTCTTGTCGGAGCACTTGTCAGTGCCAAGGGAATAGACGGCTACAGTGTGTTGACGGGCGACGACGGCAGCTACGAGCTGAAGGTGCCCGTGTTCACAACGTCCGTATTTGTGAGCACGCCCGACTACAACGGGGTGGAGATAGGTTTGGGGCGCGGCAAGGAACAGCGCACCGCCGCACTCTATTCCGTGGCGTTTGCCCCCGACTATACCCGCACCACCAATGTTCGTGCCGACCGTTCGGCCTCCGACTTCCAGTATACCGGAGCCGTCAACATCAAGGAAGAGGTGCAGAACCAGCTCGGCTCGGTGGGCTACTCCACCAGCCGCAACGGCACCCCGGGAGTGGGAACCACCATGTTTGTGCAGGGTCTCAACTCCATCAATGTCAACGCCCAGCCGCTTGTGGTGGTTGACGGTGTCATTCTCGAGCAGCAGTATTCGCGTTCGCTCATACACAGCGGTTTCTATAATGATGTTCTCACCAACATCAACCCTGCCGACATAGAGAAGGTTACCGTGGTACGCAACGGTACGGCCCTTTACGGCGCGAAGGGTGCTAATGGTGTGATAATCATCGAGACCCGCCGCTGCAAGTCGATGGCCACCCGAATCACGGCCAACGTCTCGGCCGGCGTGACCTTCCTGCCCAAGTACATCGACATGATGGATGCCTCGCAGTATCGAGGCTATGCCTCGGAGATGCTCAAGAGCACCAACACGAAGCTGACGGAGTTCAAGTTCCTAAACGACGACCCCAGCTACTACTACTATCCACAGTATCACAACAACACCGACTGGAAGGACATGCTCTACCATGAGGCTTTCACACAGAACTACGGCATCAACGTAGAGGGTGGTGATACCGAGGCACAGTATAACCTTTCGGTGGGCTACACGGCTGCCGACAGCCCGCAGGAGTACAACAACATGCACCGCCTGAACATACGCTTCAACACCGACATCAATCTGAGCTCGAAACTCGGTGTGCGTTTCGACATGTCTTACAGCAACATCACGCGCAACATCCGTGACGACGGCGCTCCCGCAGGTTACGATGAAGGTACGCCCACGTCTCCGTCGTTCCTCGGCTATGTGAAGGCTCCGTTCCTGTCGCCATACGCCTACGGACGCGGCCTTCTGTCAGACACCCATCTTGACATTGATGACGAGACATATCTTGACGAGGCTCTCTCGGCATACGCCAACTACAACTACAAGCTGGCCAACCCGGTGGCCGTAAACGAGTATGCCGAATCGGAGAATAAGAACCGTTTCGAGAACTCGCTGCTCAACATAGCGGTGAAGCCCACATTCAAGTTCAACTCACACCTGTCGTTGAGCGAACACTTCAGCTACAGTCTGGTGAACACCAACGAGAACTACTATATCCCGCTGAACGGTGTGCCCGACTATTACGTGTCGGCCGTGAGCGGATACCGCAACAACGAGGTGCGCTCGCTCTTTTCAAAGCAGAACTCAGTGCAGAGCGACACACGTCTCGACTGGCAGAACCGTTACGACGCCCACTCGGTGCATCTCTTCGGAGGCGCGCGCATCAACTGGGAGAGCTATACGCTCAACACGCAGTTGGGCTACAACACCGGTTCGGACAAGACGCCTTATCTGCACAGTTCGCTGGCCAACGCCCAGACTGCCGGTGTTGACGAGTCGTGGAACTCGCTCGCATGGTACGCACAGGCCGAGTACAACTACAAGGATCGCTACTTCCTCCAGGCTAACCTGACGGCCGAGGGCTCGTCGCGTTTCGGCAGGGATGCCGGTTCGGTGCATGCTTTCGATGCTGCATGGGCCATCTTCCCGTCGGTGCAGGCCGCATGGGTGGTCAGCAACGAGAGCTGGATGCAGTCGGCCAAGGGTATCAACTATCTGCGTCTCACCGCCGGATACGATGTCAGCGGTAATGATGACATCGACTATTACGCCTCACGCTCTTATTTCCGCGTTAAGCAGTATCTTTCTGCCATCGCCGGACTGTCGTTCGACGGCATCGGCAACACCAAGATACAGTGGGAGACCACGCGCCGCTTCAATGCGGGTTTGGAGAGCAACCTGTTCAACAACCGCCTGTCGGTGGCCTTCAACTATTTCCGCAGCACCACCGACAATCTGCTTACACGCCAGTCGCTCAGCTTCCTCTCCGGACTTGACGAGAACTGGAGCAACGGCGGCAAGCTGCAGAACGAGGGCTTCGACGTGTCTTTCAACGCCAAGGTGCTTGCCCGCAAGGACTGGCAGTGGCAGGTGGGTGCTTCGGTGGGTCACTATAAGAACAAGGTGACTGAGCTGCCCGACGGCAAGACGCATATCGACAACAGTGTATACGATGCCACGGTACGCACGCAGGTGGGACAGCCCGTAAACCTTTTCTATGGTTACAAGACACTGGGCGTATACGCCTCTACGGCCGACGCCAAGGCCGACGGCAAGTATATCATGGCCGAGAACGGCGTGGACCGTAAGTATTTCGAGGCCGGCGACATGCGTTTCTACGATGTAAATGGCGACGGAAAGATATGCGATGAGGATGACCGTGTGGTGATTGGTGACCCCAATCCCGACATCTACGGAAACATCTTCACGTCTCTGCAGTGGAAGCGCCTGCGTCTCGACGTGCGTTTCAACTATTCGTTAGGCAACGATGTATACAACTACATGCGCTCACAGTTGGAGGGCGGAAGCCGCTTCATGAACCAGACAACGGCCATGATGCGCCGCTGGCAGGTGGAGGGACAGCAGACCGACATGCCGCGCATAACCTTCCAGGACCCCATGGGCAACTCGCGCTTCAGCGACCGGTGGATAGAGGACGGCAGCTATCTGCGCCTGAAGACCGTCACCCTGAGCTACGACATGCCCATGAACAGCCAGTTCCTGCAGGGACTCCAGTTCTGGGTTCAGGCCAACAACCTGTTCACCATAAGCAAGTATCTGGGCAGCGACCCCGAGTTCGCTTCGTCGGCCAATGTCATAGGTATGGGTATAGATACGGGATGTCTGCCGCAGTGCCTGAATATCATGGCCGGTATCAAGATCAACCTGTAATGTGTGTGTGCATCAAAGTCTAAAAGTAAAAAAACGTAAAAAAGACCAACGATATGAAAATCAACAATAAAATCAGCAAGACCAAGGCTTGGACAAAGGGGGCTCTCCCCCTCTGTCTGACGGCCTGCATGACCCTGTTCACGTCGTGCGCCGATTTCTTCGAGCAAGACTCAAACATGGTGGTGTTTGCAGACAAGGATCATCTTAACGATGCCACCGACTCCATTTATTCCGTCATCGGCATTCTCAACAAGTTGCAGGCAGTGGCCGACCGTACCGTTCTGCTCGGCGAGGCGCGTGCCGACCTTGTTGACCTGACGGCCAATGCCAATGCCGACCTGCGCGACGTGGCTTTGTTCAATATCGGCGACGACAACAAGTACAACCAGCCGCGCGACTATTATGCCGTCATCAACAACTGCAACTACTTTATAAAGAACGTGGAGGACTCTCTGAAGAACAACCGCAACGAGTATGTCTTCCTGCGTGAGGTGGCTGCCGTGAAGGCTGTACGTGCATGGACTTATCTGCAGCTGGCCCTCAACTATGGCAGCGTGCCGTTCTACACCGAACCGCTGCTCACCAAGGAGGAGAGCGAGCGCGAATATCCGCGTGTTGACGTGAAGTACATATGCGACTATTTCATCAAAGACCTGGCGCCGTACACAGAGCAGCCTCTGCCCGGCTACGGTACCATCAAGAGTCTTGACTCGCGCTTCTTCTTCTTCCCCATCAATGTGTTGCTGGGCGAGCTTTATCTGTGGAGGGGCAACGGTCCGAGCGACTACAAGAATGCGGCTATATGCTATTACAATTACATAGCCACCCGCAACGGTACCAACAGCACTTATCCTACGGGCACGTCGTTTATACAGTGGAATACCAACTATTCAAACTGGATGAATATTTACACTGATTTGAGGTATGGATGGCAGAACAACTCCGAGTCGTGGTCGGCAGGGGAACTGATAACGATGATTCCCGGCGACTCCATCAGGAGTGAGGGCAACTACAGCGAATTGCGAACGATATTCAACACTATTTCCGACAACGACTACAAGGCGTCTCTCACTCCGTCGCAGGCAATGATAGACCTGTCGGCGTCACAGACATACTGCCACTTGTTTGCCAACGGCTCGAGGGTGGACACTCTCTATGCTCCGTCAACGCTTACCAACTATATGGCCGGCGACCTCCGTCTGTGGGGTATGTGGGGTACGAGCGACAACAGTGTGAATGATGTTACCGGCGACCGCTACACATCGCAGACTGTTTATAAGTTCAGTACCCGCAACATCCATATCTACCGTCGCACGATGCTGTGGCTGCACATGGCCGAGGCTCTCAATGCCGCCGGTTATCCGCGCTTTGCCTATGCCATACTGTCGAAGGGTGTCAACAACCGTGTGATAGAGGAAGACGTCATTCCCTACTATCGTGCCGACTCCACTTTCCTGCGTCAGTTTGACTTCCCCACATCGCGCTACGTGCTTTACAACACTCCGGGAGTGCTCGGCGAGGCCAACACTCAGGGTATACACAGTCGCGGCTGCGGTTTCAGCCAGTACAACAAGGACTACCGTCTGCCCGACAATCCTGCCATCGAGGACTCTCTTGCCCGCATAGCCTATCAGCAGAAGGGTGTGGAGAAGATGATAATAGACGAGGGCGCGCTTGAGTTTGTCTTCGAAGGACAGCGCTGGTACGACCTGATGCGTTTCTCCATGCGCAACAACGACCCCGCCATACTTGCCGACCGCGTGTATGCACGCCGTGGTGCCGCCAATTCAGCGGCCATGAAGGGTGAGATTGCTGTCGACCTGACGAATCCCGCCAACTGGTATCTGTCTTGGAAGGGGCAGATTGGCATGAAGTAAGTTCGTGTTTTGAACATAACGACGGAGCCGTGTCTGAGGATACGGCTCCGTTTTTTACTTTGTAGGGACATATAATATTTAATCGCCTTTCCCCGGTTCCTTTATGTCATAAATCTTCTTTACGAGCACTATTTCACTGTATGTGACGTCTGGGGCGACGGCTTCCTTTATCTCCTGCGTTGTTGTGCCCTGCGGGCGCAGACGGGCGAAGTTGCGTATGGCGTCGATGTGGTCCTGCGGTATCAGCTGGTCTATGGGCAGACTGCCGTTCTCCACATAAACGGCCAGGTGGCCGAATATGGTGCCGGGAGCGAGATGCCGCTCCGTGGCAATGCGTTCCATGCTCATGCCCGACGTGAACATGTCGTGACTTATCTGGTGCGACGGTATCTTCTGCTCTTTAGGAGGTTTCGGCGCCTTGGCGGCTTTTGCCGTACGGCGCGTGCCAGACTCGCGCTGCGGTTCCGGCTCTCCAAGTACAATGATGGCCTTGCGGCGCAGATAATCGCCGGTGGAGAACCGCGTTTCCGGCTGGCTCTCATAGTCGAGGAGCCGTGTTTTCAGCATCAGCTCGTCGCCCAACTGCGCCATACGCTCGTCAAACTGTGTGCGTATCATCTTGTTGCCGGTCTCGACACGGGTCTTGGCAAACAGTTTCTTCAGCGTGTCCAGCTGTGCCGCAAAATATCCTGCCGCCTTGTGTATGCGCTCCTGCAGCATGTCGCCGGATGTGTCGTTGCCGGCAGATACGATGTTGCGGTATTGCGCGCCGAATTTTCTGGCCACCTCCTTCATGGCCGTTACGGCACGTTGTGCGTTGGTATATTCGGTGAGCAGAGTGTGATACTTGTTGTAGAAATGCTCCGACAGCGTGCGCATCATCATCTCGACGGCCTGGCCGAGCATGTCGAAGCCGAACAGTTCGTCGAGAATCTGCACCACGTACGCCTTTTCGAGGGCCGTAAGTGCCTCTGCCGACGGGGTGTTGGCCTCTGCCTGCCGTGTAAATTCCTCTACGGTAGAGTCGCTTATCACTGCCGACCGGCTCAGCGGGGCGCTCAGCACCATACCCTCGAGCGATTTGCAGCGGCTCAGGGCCACGTACGTCTGGCCGTGGGCAAACGAGTGGGAGGCATCGATGATGGCATGTTCGAAGGTGAGTCCCTGACTCTTGTGTATTGTTATGGCCCATGCCAGACGCAGCGGATACTGCCTGAAAACGCCTTCCACGGTCTCCGTTATCTCCTTTGTCTTGCTGTCGAGCGTATATTTCGAGTTGGTCCATTCGGCCGGCTCCAAGTCTATCGTTTCGCCCGTGTCCTTGCTTCTCACCCTTATCTTGTCGCGGTCGGTGTACGTCACCTCTCCTATCATGCCGTTGTAGTAGCGTTTGTCAGGGTCGTTCTTTATGAACATCACCTGCGACCCCTCTTTTATTACGAGGGTATTGTCGGCCGGATAGGACGTTTCGGGGAATGTACCTTCCACTTCGGCCCGATAGCTGTATGCCTTGGCCGGCAGCATCTCCAGTTCGCGGTCGTTGATGCGCTGCGCCTGGTAGTTGTGGGTGGTGAGCTGTATGTAGTCGCTGCCGCGTGGGGGAGTGAATCCCGCTATGTAGCGGCGGTTGAGCGCCTCGAGTGTTGTGTCGTCGGCACGGTTTTCGCGTATCTTGTTGAGCAGTTTCAGAAAGTCGCCGTCCTGCTGGCGGTATACCCGCTGCAGTTCTATCGTATGGTATTGTGCGGCGATGAGTGCGCGGCTTGAGAAGAAGTAGGGTGTGTCGTAGTATTGTTTCATCAGCTCCCATTCGTCGTCTTTCACCACCGGAGCCAACTGATGGAGGTCGCCTATGAGCAGCAGCTGTACGCCGCCGAATGGCAAGTGGTGTACGCGGTAGCGGCGCATCACCGAGTCGACGGCGTCGAGCAGGTCGGCCCTCACCATGCTTATCTCGTCGATGACGAGCAGGTCGAGGGTCTTGATGATGTTGCGCTTCACCTTGCCGAACTGGTAGCGTTTCTGTTCCCGTCCGCCGAAGGTGGCTCCGGGAACGTATGGTGACAGCGGCAGCTGGAAGAACGAGTGTATGGTCACTCCGCCGGCATTGATGGCGGCTATGCCTGTCGGAGCAAGCACCACCATTCGCTTGGGTGACTTCTCTTTCAACTCTTTCAGGAATGTTGTTTTTCCGGTGCCGGCCTTTCCGGTGAGGAACACGTTGCATCCGGTCTTCTCTATCAACCGGCGGGCTATGGCCAGTTCTGTGTTATTTTCCATGACGGTATGGGTTTAGAGTGCAAAAATACGAATATATTCCCGGTTTATTGACATAAAGACATGTTTTTTTAGACATAAAGACATATTTCTGGTTCATCCGACATTAGAGTGATGGATAAGGAATACGGCCCCCCGATATCGTATCAATGGTAGGGTCATAGTCTTGTCTTTGACCGCATATGATATGGAAGTCGGTTGTTTTTGTATGGCGGGCAAAAACAAGTTCTGCCCCTACCATTGCATGATAGAATGATAGCGTGATTGCATGATAGAATGATAGCGTGGTTGCATGATAGAATGATAGCGTGGTTGCATCATCGGGCATTAGCAAAGTGCTTTCATGATTTAACATATCGTGAAAGAACTTTACTTTAACGTATGTTAAACGATACCCGAACCTTGATTTCTGCACTACGACGCGAAATACGCGATTTTTCGCAAAAATGGGGA
>NZ_URNN01000014.1 GCF_900549175.1 uncultured Prevotella sp.
CCGCCTCGGCATAGCCCGAACAAGTTCGGCTCTGCGCTCGGCTTAATGAAAACGTTCCTTGATCGCGTTCGCTGCCTTTTCGAGCAATTCGGCAGGACAGCAGAGCGTGATGCGGATGTAGCGCTTGCCTTCGCTGCCGAAAATCGCGCCCGGCGTGAGGAAGACGTCGCACTTCTCCATCACCTCGTCCGAAAACTGGAACGAGTCGCCCTCGTAGTCCTCCGGCAGCTCAGCCCACACAAACAGACCGGCCTGCCCCGGACGGTATTTGCAACCCAGCGCGTCCAGCAGCGCATAGGCCTGCTTCTCGCGGGCGTAATAGATCTCGTTGAGCTGCGTGAACCACTCCTCGCCCAGTCCGAGCGCCGTAGCGGCTGCGGCTTGAATAGGATAGAACATTCCCGAATCCATGTTGCTGCGGAACGTGAGCACGTCCTTGATCCACTCGGCCTTGCCCAGCAGGACACCCACGCGCCAACCGGCCATCGAATGCCCCTTCGAAAGCGAATTCAGTTCGAGCGCCACCTCTTTCGCACCCGGCACTTGGAAGATACTCAGGCGGTTCTTGTTGCGTACGAAACTGTAAGGATTGTCATGCACGATCAGGATGTTATGCTCGGCGCCGAAAGCCACGATCCGCTCGAAGAGTTCCAGCGTCGGAGTCTGTCCCGTCGGCATGTTGGGATAGTTGACGAGCATCATCTTCACACCGTCCAGTCCGGCCTTCTCGATCGCCTCGAAATCGGGCAGGAAGTCCGTCTGCTTGTTCAGCGCGTAGGTGACCATTTCGCCGCCGGCGAGTTTTACCGCAGCGCTGTAAGTGGGGTAGCCGGGATTGGGTACGAGCACCTTGTCGCCCTCGTTGAGGAAGGTCATGCAGACATGCATCAGGCCCTCTTTCGAACCGATCAGGGGGTAGACCTCCGTCTTCCAGTCGAGATCCACGCCGTAGAACTTCTTGTACCAGTCAGCGAAAGCCTTGCGCAGGATGGGTTCCCCCTGATAGGACATGTACTTGTGTACGTCGGGGCGCTGCGCTTCACGGGCCAGCGTGTCGATGACCGTCTGTGCAGGCGGAAGGTCGGGGCTGCCCATAGCCAACTTGATGATTTGACGGCCGGTAGCCGCCTCCGTTTCGGCGATTTCGCGCAAACGACGCGAAAAATAGTACTCGCCGATACCGTCCAGACGATGTGAACGCTCGATAGTTACTCCTTTTCCCATAAGATTCAGTGTGAAATCATTAACAGCACAAAGATAATTAAATTAATTAACATCCCGACACGATTCCGCTACTTATTTTCGATCGGACGGTACACATTCGCCGCCGTTCGTCGTATATTTGCGCCCGTGTTGGGACTGTTCCATATCCTTCTGTTCTGGTTGGCAGGCAATGCAATCGCCTATTTCACAGGAAGCTATATCTCCGGAAACGTGATCGGCATGGTATTGCTTTTCGCCGCGTTGCGCCTGCGGATCGTCAAACCGCACCGCGTACGCCCCGCCGCACGGTTCCTGCTCGGCTCGATGGGCCTCTTTTTCGTTCCCTTCGGCGTGGGACTGATGGTCTCCTACGACCTGATCGCGCGACACCTGTGGGCGATCGCGGTCGCCAGCATCGTCAGCACGCTGCTGGTCCTGCTCAGCGTAGGGTGGACATTCCAGAAAATCGGCCGCAAACCATGATCCGCACCTTCATCGACTCCGACATGTTCCTGCTCACGCTCACCGTAGGACTCTACTGCGGCGGCGTGGCGCTACACCATCGCCTCCGCCTGGCGATCCTCCACCCGACGCTGCTGGCGTTCGTCGCGCTGATACTCTTTCTGAAAGTCTGCGGCATCGACTACGGCCACTATCGTCAGGCCACCGAAATTCTCGACTTCCTGCTGGGCATGTCGGTCGTCGCGCTGGGCTACCTGATGTACGAACAGACCGACCGCCTGCGCGGGCAGGTGCTTCCCATTCTGACTTCGATCGGCGTCGGCTGTACGGTCGGGGTGCTGAGCGTCGTCTATATCGCCCGCGCATTGGGCGCCGACCGCACGATTCTGAACTCCATCGCCCCCAAATCGGTCACCGTGCCGATCGCCGTGGCCATCAGCGAACCGCTCGGCGGAGTAGTGAGCGTCACCTCGGTAGTGGTCTTCCTCGTGGGCATCTTCGGCAGTATCGTCGGCCCGCGCCTGCTGCGCAGATGCGGTATCCGCAACCCCCTGGCGCGCGGGCTGGCGCTCGGTTCGGCCGCCCACGGCATCGGCACGGCGCGCGCCATCGAACTGGGCGCCGTCGAAGGCGCGCTCAGCGGACTGGCGATGGCGCTGATGGGAATCGTCACGGCACTGCTGGTTCCGTTGTTCGAAAAATTCTGTTATTAATTTTTTTTAGTATCAATAAAGTACTACCTTTGTCGAAAATTCGTCATAGGTTAATCTCGTTACGGTATGTATTGGTTGTACAACCTCTTTTTCGGCGATACGCTGGCGCACACCATTTTCGTCCTGGCGCTGGTCATCACCGTCGGAATCCTGCTGGGGAAAATCAAGATCGGAGGCGTTTCGCTGGGGACGACGTGGATTCTCTTCGTCGGCATCGCAGCCAGCCATTTCGGCATGACGATCGACCCCGGCGTGCTGAGCTTCATCAAGGAGTTCGGCCTGATCCTGTTCGTCTTCTCGATCGGGTTGCAGGTCGGGCCCGGGTTTTTCTCGTCGTTCAAGAACGGCGGTATGCAGCTCGTCGGACTGGCGTCGCTCATCGTCGGACTGGGTGTCGCCACCGCCTATGCGCTGCATCTGGCCACCGATACGCCGATCCCCACCATGGTCGGCATCCTGTCGGGCGCCGTGACCAACACGCCGGGACTGGGCGCCGCACAACAGGCTTACAGCGACGCTTCGGGGATCAACGACCCTTCGATCGCACTGGGCTATGCCGTAGCCTATCCGCTGGGCGTCATCGGCATCATCTTCTCGATGATCTTCATCCGCTATGCGCTGCGCATCCGTTTCGAGAAGGAGGACGAGGCGCTGGCGGCGATGAGCAACGAACACAAGAAATACGCTGAAAAAATATCGGTTCAGTTCACCAACGCCGTACTCGACGGCCGGACGGTGGGCGAGATGAAGGAGCTTATCAACCGCTCGTTCGTCATTTCGCGGATCGCCGACGCCGACAACCATATCACCGTCGCCACGCAGGACAGCCGCCTGCATATCGGCGACAAGCTGCTGATCGTCTGCTCGTCGGAGGATACCGACGCCATCACCGCCTTTCTGGGCCACATCATCGACATGCCCTTCGAAGAGTGGGGATCGCTCGACAGCCAGCTCGTATCGCGGCGCATCCTCATCACCAAACCTTCGATCAACGGCAAGAAATTCGCCGACCTGCACCTGCGCACCAAATACGGCATCAACATCACCCGCGTCAACCGCGCCGGCGTGGATCTGATTCCCTATCAGGGCATGGAGTTGCAGGTGGGCGACCGCGTGATGGTGGTCGGTCCTGAAGACGCCGTCGACCGCGTTTCGCACGTACTCGGCAACTCCATCAAGCGTCTTGAGGCGCCCAACATCGCCACTATATTCATCGGAATCATTGTAGGCATCATCTTCGGAAGCCTGCCCATAGCCATCCCCGGCATGCCCGTTCCGCTGAAACTCGGTATCGCCGGAGGCCCGCTCATTATAGCCATACTCATCGGGCGTTACGGTTACAGGATTCATCTGGTGACGTACACCACGACAAGTGCCAACATGATGCTGCGCGAGATAGGCCTGGTGCTGTTCCTCGCGAGTGTGGGGATAAAGGCCGGTGCCGGATTCTGGGACACCGTGGTGCAGGGTGACGGCCTGAAATATGTGTACACCGGATTCCTCATAACCGTGATACCCATCCTCATCATCGGAACGATAGCACGTCTGAAGTACCGCTTCAACTACTTCACGATAATGGGTATGATAGCCGGTACGTACACCGACCCGCCAGCATTGGCCTATGCCAACCAGTCGTGCTCGAAGGAAGCTCCGGCCGTGGGCTACTCTACGGTATATCCGCTGAGCATGTTCCTGAGAATACTCACCGCGCAGCTCATTATCCTCTTCTTCTGTGGAGGATAGGGGTTGCGCCCTGTTTGAGGCCATATACAAACTGTTTTCGGAACCAATAATAAACTTATAATAATAATAACAGACTACACCAAATGAAGAAATTCGGATTACTGTTAGGCTCTTTGTTGTTGACAGGCTCGCCGGCTGTGTTCGGCCAGATGGAGAAAAGCATCCGGCTGAACGAAGTGATGACCGACAACACGGCCAACTTGCAGGACGAATACGGAAGGCATGAGGCTTGGATAGAGATAGCCAACGTGTCGTACACGACGTACAACATACGCGGCATGTATCTCACCACCGACCGTTCCGTGCTCGATCCGGGGATGAGTGTGCCCGAACGTGTGAAGCGCATGAGCGTCATTCCCAACGGAGAACCGCGTACAAATCTTGGCGCACGCCAGCATTTGCTCTTGTTCGGCAACGGAACGCCCGCACAGGGCACGTTGCACCTTAACCTGACGCTCAATCCGGGACAACCCACCTGGATAGGACTGTACAGTGGCAACGCCACGAAACTTGTCGACTCCGTGCTCGTGCCGCCGCTCGCCGCCAACCAGTCGTATGCCCGCGTGAAAGACGGTGCCGACAAGTGGGAGGTGAAACCGGCCGATGCCGTAACACCGGGACTGTCAAACTACATCGCGGTAAGCGAGTCGAAAGTTGCCAAACTGAAGCGTGAAGACCCTCACGGATTCGGCATTTCGGTACTCGCCATGGGCATCGTGTTCTCATGCCTGGCCATGCTCTTTCTGTTCTTCACTGTCTTCGGATGGCTCATGCACCATCGTTCCGCCGCAAAGAAGGTGGCCGGCGTGCAGCCGCTCAAGGCCGGTGTGAAGACCGTGGAGAAGGCAATGGAGATAGGAAACAAGACCAGTGTGATACTGCAGGACGGCTTCAAGTCGAAGGGTATCGACAAGGAGATTTACATCGCAGTCATCGCCATGGCCATAAGGCAGTACCAGAACAACGTGCACGACATGGAAAGCGGCGTCATAACGATAAAGCCGAAGCACACGGACTGGAACGTCGAGTACATACAGATGACGCAGTTCCATGAGTAAGAGGCTCTGCCGGAAATAACATTTGCAACAAAACAAAATATAGTATCAACGATTATGAACCAGAATAAATTTCAGTATAAGGTACAGGGTGTGGATTACGATGTCGAGATAGAGGAGATGGAAGGTAATCTGGCCAAGGTAAACGTAAACGGAATAACATTTGAAGTGGAGCTGCAGCAGCCCATCAACCCGTCGCACATCATACGTCGCACAAAGGTTGAAGTGCCGCATCCGGCAGACAACGGCTCGTCTAAAACGACGACAACCCAGTCGGTTGTAGTCCAGCCCAAGGCCGAAGCGCCTGCCTCCGGCGGTGCCGCCGTAAAGGCACCGCTGCCCGGAACCATCACCGCCATCAGTGTGAAGGTGGGCGACAAGGTGAATGTGGGTGACACTGTCATCGTGCTTGAAGCCATGAAGATGCAGAACAACATCGAAGCCGATACGGCGGGAACAGTGACTT
This sequence comes from uncultured Prevotella sp., assembly GCF_900549175.1. GTDB lineage: Bacteria > Bacteroidota > Bacteroidia > Bacteroidales > Bacteroidaceae > Prevotella. The sequence continues at coordinate 5,643 of NZ_URNN01000014.1, forward strand.
CCATCGCCGTAAACCAGGGAGACACCGTAATGGAAGGTGCAACATTGCTCACTATAGCTTGATATCACTATGGGATTTACAGATTTTTTGATTGAAAACTTCAACGAGTTCCTCACCTACACCGGCTTTGTAAATGCCTCTGCAGGCAATATTGCCATGATAATAGTGGGAGCCATCCTTATATATCTGGCAATAAAGAAGGACTTCGAGCCATTGTTGCTCATACCGATCGGACTCGGTATCATCCTCGGCAACATACCGTTCCGCACCGATGCCGGACTTGAGATAGGCCTTTATGAGGACAACTCGGTGCTGAACATCTTCTATCAGGGTGTGCGTATGGGCTGGTATCCGCCTCTGGTGTTCCTCGGCATAGGCGCCATGACAGATTTCTCGGCGCTGATAGCCAACCCCAAACTCGTGCTCATAGGAGCTGCAGCGCAGTTCGGCATATTCGGGGCATACATGGTTGCCCTGGCTCTCGGGTTCGAACCCAACCAGGCTGCCGGCATTGCCATCATCGGTGGAGCCGACGGCCCGACAGCCATCTTCCTCTCGTCGAAGCTTTGCCCCAACCTCATGGGAGCCATCGCCGTGTGTGCCTATTCGTATATGGCACTGGTTCCGCTGATCCAGCCGCCGCTGATGCGCCTGCTCACAACCAAGAAGGAGCGCGTCATCCGCATGAAGCCCGCACGTCAGGTAAGCCAGACGGAGCGCATACTGTTCCCCATCATCGGACTGTTGCTCACCACATTCCTCGTTCCTTCGGGTCTGCCGCTGCTCGGAATGTTGTTCTTCGGCAACCTGCTGAAGGAGTCCGGCAAGACCACGCGCCTTGCCAAGACAGCCGGTTCGGCACTCAACGACATCATCGTGATGCTGCTCGGACTGACGGTGGGATGCTCGACTCAGGCCAGCGAATTCCTCACCCTCAACACGCTGTTCATCTTCTGTGTGGGTGCATGCGCCTTTGCCGTTGCCACAGCGAGCGGCGTTCTCTTTGTCAAGCTGATGAACCTGTTCCTCCCCGAGGGCAAAAAGATAAACCCGCTTATCGGTAATGCCGGTGTATCGGCCGTGCCTATGAGTGCACGTATCAGCAACAATCTCGGACTGGAGTACGACCGCCACAACTTCCTCCTCATGCACGCCATGGGTCCGAACGTGGCCGGCGTAATCGGATCTGCCGTCGCTGCCGGAACACTTCTCGGATTCCTGTCGTAAAGTGAGGGCTGACGAGGTACGCCTGTCATGCGGCATGAACGGACAGAGGCATGCGGCACAAGAAATGAAATATGCATAACAATCAACCAAAAGTAGCCATCATCGACCCCAATACCCTCGCAGTATTGGGGTTGAGGGCTATTTTACAGGAGGTGATGCCGATAATGTCGGTAGACACTTTCGGCTCCTTTGCGGAGCTCGAGGCCAACAACGCCAACTCTTATTTCCATTATTTTGTTTCGATGGACGTGCTTTTGCAGCACATATCGTTCTTTGCCGAACGGCGCAGCAAGACCATCGTGCTCACGCTGTCGCTCGATTCGTCGCAGCTTTCGCGCTTTCATTGTCTTTGCATCAACGTTCCCGAACACCATCTTGTAAAGTCTTTGCTTGCTCTCGAGCAGAGTGCCCACGCCCACGGCCGCAATCTCCCGCCGGCGTCAGGCCCTGTCTGTAGCGGCATATTGTCAGACCGCGAGGTGGAGGTGATGACATATATCGTGCGCGGGTATATAAACAAGGAGATAGCCGGAGCCCTAAACATCGGGCTGGCCACGGTTGTCACACACCGCAAGAACATAATGGAGAAGCTGAACATGAAGAGTGTGTCGGCACTTACCATCTATGCCGTGATGCACGGATACGTTGACATCAACAGTATTTAGCCCGTATTTCTTTAAACTTACGTTAATTCGCGTATGTTTTTTTGCCTTCCACATGCTGTCGGGCATATTTTTTGCTCGACACAACCAAAACTTTAAACATTCATTGATATGGCATTCATAGACTATTATAAGATTCTTGGAGTGGATAAGAACATTCCCCAGAAAGACGTAAAGCGGGCTTATCTGAAGCGGGCAAAGCAGTTTCATCCTGATTTGCATCCGGATGACCCAAAGGCAAAGGCAAAATTTCAGGCTCTGACAGAAGCCTACGACGTGATAGGCGACCCGGAAAAGCGGAGCAAGTATGACAGGTATGGCGAGCAATGGCGCAATGCCGACGCCTTTGGCGGCGGCGGAGCAGGCGCTTACGGATATTCACAGGGCGGCGGTTCGCCGTTCGAGGGGTTCGACTTCTCGGGATTCGGAGGCTCCGGCGGAGGGTTCAGCTCGTTCTTCGAACAGCTCTTCGGCGGTGCCGGTCGTGGCAGGACGCGGGGCGGACGGAGTGCCGCTTCCGACGGTTTCCGCACGAATACGGGTGAGATGAACGCAACGGTGGGTATCGACATGTATACGGCTCTGCTCGGCGGAGAGGTCATGATTCAGCCGAGCAACGGCGCAAGGATAAAGCTGAAGGTGAGACCGGAGACTCAAAACGGCACGAAGGTGCGCGTGAGGGGCAAGGGGTATGACCGTGGCGACGGCACCTTCGGCGACCTTATCATCACCTACAATGTCAAGCTTCCCACGGGACTGAGCGAGCGTCAGAAGCGACTTTTGAGGGAGATGCAACAGGGATAAGCCCTCAAAGCGGCAGTGATAACTTATTAAAAATAGTTATTTGTTGTGCCGACTTAAAAAAAATAATTACCTTTGCGCATTATATACACAATATATTAAAGGAATAATATACAATAATAAGAAATATGGCTGAAAAGTTTGCCGAGCATAATGGTTTGAATTTGACTCAAGTCAACAAGGAAATACTTGAGAAGTGGACAGAAAATGACGTGTTTCACAAGTCTGTTGATGAAAGGGACGGGTGCCCGCAGTTCGTGTTCTTCGAGGGGCCTCCGTCGGCCAATGGCCATCCGGGCATACACCACGTGCTCGCACGCTCGATAAAAGACACCTTCAACCGCTACAAGACGATGAAGGGATTTCAGGTACACCGCAAGGCCGGATGGGACACTCACGGCCTCCCCGTGGAGCTTGGCGTGGAGAAAGAACTTGGAATAACGAAGGCTGACATAGACAATCATGACTCCGACAAATACATATCGGTGGAGGACTACAACCACAAGTGCCGTGAAAACGTGATGAAGTTTACGGCCGAATGGCGCAAGCTCACCGAACAGATGGGCTATTTCGTCGACCTCGACCATCCCTATATCACATACGACAACAAGTATATAGAGACCCTGTGGTGGTTGCTCAAGCAGCTCTACGGCAAGGGACTGCTCTACAAGGGATATACCATACAGCCCTATTCTCCCGCCGCCGGAACGGGTCTAAGCTCACACGAGCTCAACCAGCCCGGGTGCTACCGCGATGTGAAAGACACCACTGCGACGGTATTGTTCAATATAAAAAGCCCCCGTGCAGAATGGAAAGAGTGGGGCACTCCGTGCTTTGCCGCATGGACAACCACACCTTGGACGCTGCCTTCAAACACGGCTTTGTGTGTCGGTCCGCGCTTCATTTATGTGGCAGTTCAGACATATAATCCCTACAACGACGAGCCGATAACCGTGATAATGGCCGAGGAGTGTCTTGCCTCCTACCTCAAACCGGAAGGCAAGGACCTCGCCATGGACGCCTACAAACATGGCGACAAGGTGATACCATACCGCATAGTCGGACGCTATACTGGTTCCGAACTTGTAGGAACTGAATACGAGCAGCTCATGCCCTGGGTAAAACCGTGCCAAAAAGTAGACGCAAACTCGGCGGCCTATGTACGTGAATATGCCGCGAACCATCCGGAAAAGACTTTCGACGGAGAGAATGGCAAAGACCGTTTCGTTGAACTCGGCGAGCTGGCATTCAGGGTTATACCCGGCGACTACGTGACCACCGAGGACGGTACGGGCATTGTACACATCGCGCCCACCTTCGGTGCCGATGACGCGAAGGTGGCCAATGCCGCCGGCATACCGCCGTTGTACCTCATCAACAAGAAGGGCGAGACCCGCCCGATGGTTGACCTGGAGGGAAAGTATTATGCAATGGGCGAACTCGACAGCAATTTCCTTGCCGCCTGTGTGGACGAGTCGTACGGCAAGCACGCCGGAGATTTCGTGAAAAACGCATACAAACCGGAGTTCACCGTTGGCGGCAAGTACGACGAGAAGGCCGCCAACAAGGCCGAAGACCTGAACATAATTCTCTGTATGGAGATGAAGCAGGCCGGCACCGCCTACCGTATAGAGAAGCATGTGCACAATTACCCGCACTGCTGGCGCACGGACAAACCGGTGCTTTACTATCCGCTTGACAGCTGGTTCATCCGCTCCACGGCCAAGAAAGACCGTATGGTGGAGCTGAACAAGACCATAAACTGGCAGCCGGAGTCTACCGGCAGTGGCCGTTTCGGCAACTGGCTGGAGAATCTTAACGACTGGAACCTGTCGCGTTCGCGCTTCTGGGGGACACCGTTACCCATATGGCGCAACGAAGACGGCGACGAAATTTGCATCGGCAGCCTGCAGGAACTCTACGACGAAATAGAGAAGTCGGTGGCCGCCGGCGTGATGGAGAGCAACCCGCTGAAGGACAAGGGGTTCGTGCCCGGCGACTATTCGGAAGAAAACTACAACCGCATAGACATGCACCGTCCGTATGTTGACAATATAGTGCTTGTCAGCGACAGCGGCAAACCCATGAAGCGCGAGAGCGACCTCATCGATGTGTGGTTCGATTCGGGCTCAATGCCGTATGCCCAGATACACTATCCGTTTGAGAACAGGGAGATGATTGACGGACGGAAGGCTTTCCCTGCCGACTTCATCAACGAAGGTGTCGACCAGACACGCGGCTGGTTCTTCACACTGCATGCCATCGCAACGATGGTGTTCGACAGCGTGGCGTTCAAGAATGTCATATCCACGGGGCTTGTTCTCGATGCCAAAGGCAACAAGATGAGCAAGCACGTGGGCAACGTTACCGACCCGTTCGAGATGATGGACAAGTACGGTGCCGACCCCGTGCGCTTCTATATGATGACAAACTCCGAGCCTTGGGACAACCTGAAGTTCGACCCCGAGGGAGTTGACGAGGTGCGCCGCAAGTTCTTCGGCACACTGTATAACACATATTCGTTCTTCAGTCTCTATGCCAATGTCGACGGATTCGACTATTCACAGGCCGATGTGCCTCTGAAAGACCGGCCGGAGATAGACCGCTGGATACTTTCGGTGCTGCACACTCTCATAAAGGGTGTCGACCGTGAGCTGCAGAACTACGACCCGACACGTGCCGGACGCCTCATAGAGACATTCGTCAACGACGACCTGTCGAACTGGTACGTGCGTCTCAACCGCAAGCGTTTCTGGGGCAAGGAGATGAGCACCGACAAGCTGTCGGCATACCAGACACTCTACACCTGTCTTGAAACCGTGGCGAAACTGATGGCTCCGATGGCTCCGTTCTATGCAGACCAACTGTACATGGACCTGACAACCACCACCGGACGCGACAATGTTTGCTCAGTGCATCTGGCAAAATTCCCCGAAGCCGACGATAGCTTCATCGACAAAGACCTCGAGGCGCGCATGAACATGGCGCAGAAAATAACGTCGATGGTGCTGGCTCTGCGCCGCAAGGTGAACATCAAAGTGCGCCAGCCGCTGCAGAAGATAATGATTCCGGCAACGGATGACGAACAGAAACGCCATATAGAGGCCGTGAAGGAACTCATTGTAAACGAGGTGAACGTCAAGGAACTCGATTTCGTCGAGGGATCGAACATACTTGTCAAGAAGGTGAAGTGCAACTTCAGGACGATGGGCAAGAAGTTCGGAAAGATGATGAAAGGCGTCGCTTCGGTGATGGACACACTCAGTCAGGAAGACATTGCAGCTTTTGAAAAGAACGGCAACATCACGATAAGCGTTGACGGAACGGAGGCTGTAGTCGATTTGGCCGACGTGGACATCATCAGCGAAGACATACCCGGATGGCTCGTAAGCAACGACGGAAACCTCACCGTGGCCCTTGAGGTGGAGCTGACTGACGAACTGAAAAACGAGGGAGTGGCCCGCGAACTGATAAACCGCATACAGAATTTGCGCAAGGACGGCGGACTGGAAATAACCGACCGCATCGACATAATCCTGTCATCTGACGAACGGATAAAGTGCGCGGTGGACGTTTTTGCAGACTACATCAAGACGCAGGTTCTGGCCGACAGCATCTCTATGGCCGACAACGACGGCCCCGAAGTGGAGTTCGACGGAATACGGACCAATATAAAGATAGAAAAGAGATAATCATCAATAACATTAAACAATCAAGCTATTATGATGGAAAAAGTGCGTTACAGCGATGAAGAACTGGAAGAATTCAGGGAGATCATCAACGGGAAATTGGTTTTGGCAAGACGTGACTACGACCAGATGATGAGGGTACTGATGAATCAGGATGGCAATGATGTTGACGACACATCACCCACTTACAAGATATTGGAGGAAGGTAGTGCAACTCAGAGCAAGGAAGAACTTATACAGTTGGCCGGCCGTCAGCAGAAATTCATCAAGGGACTTGAAGCGGCTTTGATACGCATCGAGAACAAGACTTACGGCATTGACCGCATCACCGGCAAGCTGATACCCAAAGAACGTCTGCGTGCGGTGCCTCACGCAACCCTCAGCGTAGAGTCGAAACAGAACAGAAAGAAATGACAGGAAACAACAAAGTGTTTACTCGCGGAAGAATGGCCGTACTCATAGTTATGGCCATTCTTTTGATTGACCAGGCTATAAAGATTTGGGTAAAGACAAACATGACCCTCCATGAGAGCATATATATAACCGACTGGTTTCAGATATGCTTCATCGAGAACAACGGTATGGCCTATGGAATGGAGCTGGGCAGCAAGGTAGTTCTCTCGCTTTTCCGTCTGATACTGATAGGTGCCATCGGCTATTACACATATCTTCAGGTGCAGAAGAAGGCGCGTCCGGGCTACATTGCCTGCCTGGCCATGGTGATAGCCGGAGCATTGGGCAACATCTTCGACTGTATGTTCTACGGCCTTATGTTCAGTGCATCATCAGATTTCTATACATCCTATATCGTGCCCTTCGGCACCGGATATGCCCCTTTCCTTATGGGAAAAGTGGTGGACATGTTCTATTTTCCCCTCATTGTTACCACTTGGCCGCAGTGGGTGCCGTTTGTGGGTGGAGAGCAGTTTGTATTCTTCAGCCCCATCTTCAATTTTGCGGATGCGAGTATCAGTGTCGGTTTCGTGCTTGTCATGCTGTTCTACAGGAAAGAACTGGGACAGATTACGCTGAAGGGCAATGTCCCCGAACCGTCTGCCGGCAAAGGCAACGATTGAATGAAACGTAAGGTTAACTTGAAGTTAGGGTAACTTAATATGAAAAATAGATGCCTTGCAAACCGTATCATGCATGTACTGATGCTGACATGTGTACTGTCTGTCATTACATCGTGCAAGCCCAAGGTGCCGTCAAAGTATATACAGCCTGACGATATGGAAAACCTGTTGTATGATTATCACATATCTCAGGCCATGGCGTATGGCAACGTATCGGGCGAACAGGACAGAACACACATCCGCAATCTGTATTATCATGCTGTATTGAGAAAGTATAATGTCACTGAAGCAGAGTTCGACTCGTCGCTGGTCTATTACTACACTCATGCCGACCGGCTCAGCAAGATTTACAAGCGGGTGTCAGACAGGTTGGAGAAAAGGGCTGTCAGCTTGGGGGCATCGGAAGGTGAGATTGCAAAATACTCACAATTTGACGCCAACGGTGACACGGCCAACATCTGGCGCGGCAACACGGCAACCGTCCTTAAGCCGGCACCACCGTGCAACAGGCTTGACTTCACGATTGAAGCCGATTCCACATTCAGGCGCGGCGACTCGTTCCTGTTCAACTTCATGACAGAATTTGTCTATCAGTCGGGCATGAAGGATGCCGTGGTATGCATGGCCGTGCGTTACGACAACGACAGTGTGGCAACCCATTATACCCACATTTCCGTCTCCGGAGTGTCGCAACTGCGTGTGCCGGAATGTACCAAGAATGACATAAAGCAGATAAAGGGCTTCATCTATCTAAACCGCGGCAACGACCGTTCGGCCACACAAAAGCTGATGTTCATCGACAGAATACAGCTCATACGCTTCCACAGACACGTGGTTGAAGAGCCGGAAGACAGCGTGGCGGTGCGCAAAGACTCCGTTGCCGCCAACCTGCAACCGTTAAAGCAACGTTATGAACCGGAAAGAGACAAGGTGGATAGCCGTAAATGAGATACAGACCGGTGATGCCGTGCTGCCGCAAAGCATCATCGAGATAGCCGATGGGATGGTGGTCAGGCACTATCCGCTGACCGAAGAGCAGCCGCATACGGAATGGCTCGGAGGTACCGTCGAGATAAGAACCGACAGCGGTGGGCGGCAGAGAGTTTACAAGAATGAAAATTTAATAGAATAATTATGAATCTTAAAGTACGTTTGGCACTGATGAACTTCATGGAGTTCGCAGTATGGGGGGCATACCTTACATGCATCGGATTGTATCTGTCAAGGATAGGGATGGCATCGGAGATTGGCTACTTCTTTGCCGTGCAGGGTATAGTATCAATATTCATGCCGGCAGTGATGGGAATAATAGCCGACAAATGGATTCCGGCACAACGCCTGTTGGGCCTGTGCCACCTTATGGCAGGCCTGTTCATGATTGCAGCCGGATGGTACGGCAGCACCGCAGGCGACAATGTCGGGTTCCCCGTTCTGTTTTCGTTATACACCGTCAGCGTGGCGTTCTACATGCCCACACTGGCTTTGTCCAATTCCGTTTCATACACTGCACTCACCAAGGCCGGCCTGGACACGGTAAAAGCCTTCCCGCCCATACGTGTTTTCGGTACGGTGGGATTTATTTGTTCCATGTGGTTTGTCGACCTTACCGGCTTCAAGTCAACCCCCAACATCCTTTTCACATCCGGCGTTCTCAGCCTGATACTCTTCCTCTACACCTTCACCCTGCCGGCATGTCCCGTAGAAAAAGGCAGCAGGAAGGCCGGCAACGACCCCTTCGGACTCAAGGCTTTCACCTTGTTCCGCCAAAAGGAGATGGCCATCTTCTTCATCTTCTCGGCCCTGCTCGGTGCCTGTCTGCAGATAACCAACGGTTTCGCCACTCCGTTCATCGAAAGTTTCAGCAACGTTCCGGAATATGCTGACACCTTCGGTGTGCAACACTCCAACATTCTCTACTCCATATCACAGATAAGTGAAGTGTGCTGTATCCTTCTCATAACATTCTTCATGAAGCATTTCGGCATAAAGAGAGTCATGCTCATAGCCATGTTTGCTTGGGTTCTGCGGTTCGGTTTGCTGGGAGCCGGCAATCCCGGAACAGGAGTATGGATGTTTGTTGCCTCGATGATAATCTATGGAGTGGCCTTCGATTTCTTCAATATCTCAGGTTCGCTCTACGTCGATCTCACCACCGACACATCCATACGGTCGAGTGCTCAGGGCCTGTTCATGGTTATGACAAACGGTATAGGAGCCACAGTAGGTTCGCTTGCCGCACAGTATTACGTGACGGCGCATACCGATGCGGCCGGTGTTGTGGAATGGCCCACATGCTGGTATGCCTTCGCCGCCTACGCCCTTGTCATCGGTATCGTCTTTGCCCTGATTTTTCATCCCAAGAAAACCGGTGACGCATAATATGGGCAAAAGCATAAATCTCATATTCGGCGGAATATCGGAAGTGGTGGGCGGCAACGGCATTGCGGTCATCATGCTCACCGACAGGGACAAGCGGTATACCGTAAGTGTTGTCTGTGATGACATGATGAAAAAGCAGATAAGCATGAGAAATATGCCGGACGGTTCAAGAGGTAGGCTCCTCCCGGAAGTGATGTCCAGAATGTTGCACGACATTTCCGATGGCGGGATGGCATACAGAATAGACATTGACGACATTGACGACGGAGAATACAAGACGGCAATCACCAACTTGAAGACACTCCACCGCTATGACATAAGGCTGAGTGACGCCGTACTGCTGTCTCTTGTGAGCGACATACCCATATATATGGACGAGCAGCTGATGAAGCGGCAGGCTTCTCCGTACCGGGAAAATGCCGACCGCATGGCCATACCGCTGAACACTCTCGATGCCGGACGGCTGAAAGAGGAACTTGACAAGGCCGTTGCCGCAGAGAACTACCGTCTTGCCGCACTGATAAAGGAAGAGCTTGACCACAGGAGAAAAGACTGCTGAAGCGGATGCGCCCGGCAAAACAACTGTTATACGATATGAAAGAGATAAGATACTTTTATGTTCCCGATGCCGCTTCTGCGGAAGAACTGCCTTCCGACGAAGCCCTCCACGCCATCCGGGTGCTCCGGTTGAAAGAAGGCGACGGCATCATGCTGATGGACGGGGCCGGCCACTTCTATCAGGCCGAAGTGACCCTCGCCTCACACCGCAACTGTATGTACAGGATTACGGAAAACGTCGACTGCCGCCCGCAATGGCCGGGAAGGCTGCATATAGCCATAGCACCCACCAAAATGATGGAGCGGATGGAGTGGATGGCGGAAAAGGCAACGGAAATTGGCATCGACGAAATGTCATTCCTCAACTGCCAGTTTTCCGAGCGTAAGGTGATAAAGACCGAACGTCTTGACAAGATTGTCATATCGGCAGTGAAGCAGAGCCGCAAGGCATGGAAGCCTATTCTCAACGATATGGAGACCTTCAGGGACTTCATCGGCCGGCAGCGCGGCGGAAAGAAATTCATCGCCCATTGCTACAACGAAATACCAAGGCAGTATCTGTTCGACGCACTGGCCGGTGCCGCTCCCGACGAAGAGGTGACCGTGCTCATAGGTCCGGAGGGCGACTTCTCCATAGACGAGGTTAACGCCGCCATCGCCGCAGGCTATGTCCCCGTACATCTCGGACAGAGCCGCTACCGTACGGAGACGGCCGCCATAGCCGCCCTGATGATGATGCAGCTGTCTAAAAACTGACACATGCCTGCCAGACAACTGATACATACCTGCCAAAGAACAGACAATATGAAGAATATACTTTTGCCGGCAATACTGATGTTTGCCGTAAGCGGCGGCCTCCATGCCCGCAATGTGAAGATGAGTGACGTGTTCAGACAGATGCCCGACACGCTGTTGCCATACCTGTCGCAGAACAACCGGCTCGACATGATCGACTTCAAGGCCTCCGGCATGGATGCCGATATCGTGAACGGGTTTGACGAACACACACGCCTGAACGTCCTTACCGACAACTACATGAACATGACGCTCAGCCATGCTTCATCGCTGGAGCTGAAGTTGCTCGATGCCACCGTGGCTCTGCCTGACTCTGCCGACTGCATAGTGTGTGTGGTGCACACGGTGGGAACCGACAGGAAGTCGAGCACGGTAAAGTTCTATACCTCGCGATGGACAGAGCTTGCCGCCATTCCCTGTCCCATGCCGGATGATGCAAAGGCTTTCATTGTCCGTCCAGACACCATGAACGCCGCAGACTTTGACAAGCTGGAACAGTCCGTATATCCCGTCGTTGCCTATGCCAACCTCAGCGAAGGTGACGATACCCTGACGATAGGACTGTCGCTGCCGGCCGTAACGGAAGAGGAAAAACGGATAAAAGCGGTCGTAAAGTCAATAACCCTTAAATGGACAGGGGATTCTTTTAAAGAAAGTTAATACAGAAAAGAAAATCATCAAAACGCTTGCATTAAGCAAAAAGATATTGTATCTTTGCAACGTGTTTTTCATGGTATTAGATTATTAAGGTTAATAAACGAGATAGGTTGTCGTGAGACAACCTATTTTTTTTGTGTCCAGTCATACACATCCCAAATACGGATTCAACTGCTTTTCCCTTCCCATTGTCGTTTTTGGTCCATGCCCCGGCAGTATTGTCGTTGAGTCGGGAAGAAGCTCCACGATGCGTCCGAGGCTTTTCGTCATGTCACTGTAGCTGCCCTGTTCCAAATCAGTGCGCCCTATACTCATGTTGAAGAGCGTGTCGCCCGAAAAGGCCACGTGCTCCTCTTCGCAATGGTAGAACACCGAACCGGGCGTATGCCCGGGCGTGGCCACCACTTTCAGGGTATGACAGCCGAACGTTACGGTGTCGTTGTCGGCCAGCAGCCTGCCCACCGACGGCATGTCGTAGTCTATGCGTATGCCGGCAAAGGCCATGGCCTGCTCCTTCAGTCTTTCCTGCAGCTGCATGTCGCTGGCGTGAAGCATGGGCTTCAGACCGAACTCGCCGTATATCGTGTCGTTGCCGAAGTTGTGGTCAATATGGGCATGGGTCTCAAGCAGGAGACAGGGCTTCAGGCCCTTGCTCCTTACATAGTCCACCACGGCGCGGCGTTCTTCCCCGTAGAAGGCGCCGCAGTCTATTATGGCCGCTTCACCCGTCCCGTCGCTCACTACGTAGCAGTTTTCCTGAAACGGATTGCATACAAAACGTTCTATCTGTATCATGTTCTTGTTCCTTTACTTGTGCCGCCGGCATCAAACGGGCACGTATATCACGTGCTTTCCCTTGAACCACGGCTCGTCAAACCAGTTGCTTATCTCCGTCTGTTCCACTATGTGCCTGTACTGCATGGTCTCCCCCTGCACGTCGCCGCCTTTCAGACATATCACCCCGTTGGGCATCGAATTGCGGTGGTTGCGGGTCAGGTTTTTGGTCACAATCTTCATGAGGTCGGGCAGGGGCATCACCGCACGGCTCACCACAAAGTCGAACTTGTCTTTCTCCTCCTCTCCACGCAACTGCACGGCCGTACAGTTGTCCAGACCGATGGCTTTTGCCACCTCCTGAGCCACACGTATCTTCTTGCCCGTGCCGTCGATGAGCTTGAACCTGCACTCGGGAAACATTATCGAAAGCGGTATTCCGGGAAATCCGCCTCCCGTTCCGAAGTCGAGTATGCTTGTTCCCTTGCGGAAGTTGATGGCCTTTGCTATGGCCAGCGAGTGTAGCACATGGTGCTCGTAGAGGTTGTCGATGTCCTTGCGTGATATGACATTGATTTTCGAATTCCAGTCACGGTATAGGCTGTCGAGGGCTTCAAACTGTTCCTTCTGCCGCTCCGTGATGCCGGGGAAATACTTTAGTATTTGCTGCATATACTATTTTATACTGTTTGGTTATACAATCACTGCCTTTCCGGACAGTGTAATTTCACATAATGCAAATATATGTCAAATAGGTCTAAATACAAAATAAAAATTGATTATTCTGATTAATTTTATTAATTTTGCACACTCAAACAAAGCAGAATACGCAAAATGAAAGAGTTTAAGGCAGCGCTGTTCGATCTTGACGGCGTAATTTTCGATACAGAACCGCAATATACGGAGTTTTGGGGAAGCCAGTGCCGCGAGTTCCATCCTGACAAACCGGGACTCGAACTGGAGATAAAGGGACAGACACTGACGCAGATTTACGACAAATACTTCTGCGGCGACCTGCTCTGCAAGCGGGAAATGATAACCGGACGTCTCGACGAATTTGAGCGCCGGATGACGTTCAGTTATGTACAGGGGTTTGAAGATTTCATCGACAGCCTGCGCCGCAGCGGGGTTAAGACGGCCGTGGTCACCAGTTCAAACGTGCCTAAGATGAACAGTGTCCATGCGGCGCATCCCGAGTTTTGCGGCATGTTCGACGCCATACTCACGGCAGAAGATTTTGCAGAGAGCAAACCGTCGCCCGACTGTTACCTGCGGGCTGCGGCACGGCTCGGTGCCGAGCCGTGCGAGTGCATCGTGTTCGAAGACAGTTTCAACGGCCTGAAATCGGGACTGGCGGCAGGCATGGCCATCGTCGGTCTGGCCACAACCAATGCCGCTGAAACCATAAAGCCCTATTCGGACACCGTCATCGGCGACTATTCGGGCATCTCTCTCGGCAAATGCCGCGACCTGGTGGAAAAGAAGTTTCAATGAATTTTAAACACATAAAGAAATGAATGGCTATTTTATTAGTGACACACGTAAAGTGACGACGCACCGTCTCACCGAGATGAAACAGAAGGGTGAGAAGATATCAATGCTCACTTCGTACGACTTTACAGTGGCCGGCATTGTCGACAAGGCCGGTATGGACGTTATCCTCGTAGGTGATTCTGCATCGAATGTGATGGCAGGCAACTCAACGACCCTTCCCATGACAGTAGACCAGATGATCTATCATGCACGTTCGGTGGTGCGTGGCGTAAGCCGGGCGCTGGTTGTCTGCGACATGCCTTTCGGCAGTTACCAGACGGGAGACATCGACGGCGTGAAAAACGCCATACGCATAATGAAGGAGAGCGGATGCGATGCCGTGAAACTGGAAGGCGGGGTTGAGATTCTCGACACCGTGCGCCGTATCCTTGACGCGGGCATACCCGTAATGGCCCATCTGGGACTGACGCCTCAGAGCATCAACAAGTTCGGCACCTACGCCGTGCGCGCCAAGGATGACGCCGAGGCCGAAAAGCTGATGAGTGACGCAAAAATACTGGCCGACGCCGGCTGCTTCGGATTGGTATTGGAAAAAGTGCCGGCAACGCTGGCCGCAAAGGTGACAAAAGAGATATCCATCCCGACGATAGGTATAGGTGCGGGCAACGGCACCGACGGTCAGGTGCTTGTCGTTGCCGACATGCTGGGCATGACACAAGGCTTCAGCCCGCGTTTCCTCAGAAGATACGCCAACCTCAATTCGATTATGACCGAGGCCATAGGCCACTATATAGAAGATGTAAAGAACGGCGATTTCCCCAACGAGAAGGAGTCGTATTGACGCAGACGTTGCACATTGACGCAAAATAACAATGCGTTATGATGCAAATGCAACACACGCATTTCAATATAAATGTAACACCACAGTAGGGACATACCTTGTATTTGTCCGTCCGTCAACCGGGAAACGGGCAAATAGAAGAATATGTCCCTAACCATGTAAATATGGGCAGTCCCGCCCGTTCCTCCCTTCACCACTTTCTGAACAGCTCGAAGGTGAACTTGCATCCCGCCTCATGAAACTTGCAATTGAGGAAACTGCTGAAAGCCCCGATGGAGAAATAGCGGCTCGTAAAGCCGTAACCCAACTCAAAATACGGTTTGGTGTACTCTATCTGCAGGGCACTGAAATACAGGCGTTCGGTTTCTATATACCTGCCTACAAACGGAATCCATGTAAGCAGCAGCAGGGGAGACTCGTACGAGAAATTGGTCCTGACGTAGTATTTCGAGGCGTTATACCACTCGCTGTTCAGCAGCTGGAACTTTCCGCTCCAGTCATCATCCCACCCGCCGGGCATATAGTTTTCGCGAAAGTTGGAGAAGTCGACGAAATAGTCGGTTGACCTGTTGGTGTAGAATCCGCCGCCTATCCGCATACTGTACTGCCGCAGCAGGTTCAACTTTTTCTTGAATGACAGGTCAAACTCCCATTTTTCATATTCCGTATCCGACCCGAGCACCCCCAAAATGCTCCGTTCGTAGTTGGCGGTGAATATCGGTCCCTGCCTGTAGGGCACGAAGCTTGCCGTCAGCTGCGGCGCAAAGCTCCTGTACACCGACGGACGCCCCATTTGCACGAGAGCCTCCCTGTTTACGGCGTTGCGCTGGTGGTAGACGCACCCCACCGTCAGGTTCACATGCCGGCCCAGAGCTATGTTGTTCTTAAGCTGCAGCATGTGGTCATCGAAATATTCGAGGTTGAGCGACGAGAAGTCCACCGTGTCGCGCGTCTCGTCCTTCAATATGTCAAGTACGTCGGAGTTGGTTATCCTGTTGCCCGTGCTCCATGTCAGTTCGGTCCAGGCATCGTGCCTCTTGTCATAGGTGTAGCGCAGTGGAACGCCGAATTGCCACTGTTTTATCTTGAAGTTGTAACCCATGTGTGGTGACAGGGTGATGTCGCTGTTGGCCGAAAAATTGTAGCGCGCACCCATGTTCAGCTTGTACGACAGGCCGCGGCTGCCGCTGTAACTCATGTACAGAGGGTTGACAAGGGGCGAGAACCTGATGTATGCACGGTCGTTTTCCGCGCCTATGCTGTTGAGCATGTGGTCGCCGATGATGTCCCATGCTATCCGCTTCAGCTTCATCCGCCGCCGCTCCGCCTTGCTGACGGTGGTGTCGCGGGGAGCTTTTTCCTTCATATGCTCCTTGTATATGCCCCTCTCTGCAGATGTCAGCGGCACTGGCCTTATACTGTCCATCAGCCGCATGTCGACCGAACTCAGGGAGTCGGGTAGGGTGGTCTTGTTGTCGAGCACGAGCGAAAACTGCGTGTTGATGTTGTTGCCGAGGAACGTGAACTTTGCCCTCGTCGTGCACGATGCGGGCAGAAGCGGGTTGCCGCTTGTGCCGTCTCCCATGTCGGCATTGATGCTGAAGCGTATCATGTCGTAATTGCCGGTCAGGGTGACATGCCGTATGCGGCCGGTGGGCTTGTCCACCACGGCCGAGCCTACCACAAGCTGTGTGTTTATGAGCTTCGGCCTGAATGTCACCCGGGCACTGTCACCGCCCGCGTCGGCGACGCTGTAGCGGTAGAAGCGAGAGTTTCTGGCATGGAAGGGCGACAGTATGTGGTCATCGAACAACGACATGCCGTAGAGGTCGGGGATGATGTAGTCAAGCACTATCGGCATGGTCTTGCGGTAACTCGAGATGCTGCCGGTGGTCAGCTGCCGCTGTATGTCGTAGTCGTTAATGCTCCTGAACTTTATCTTTCCATATGTCTCGCCTATGTTGTACCTGTTACCCTTGGCTATGGTGTACATTGTGGGCACAAAAAAGAGGGTGAAGTTGCGCCGGCAGGTGTGGAAGATGTATTTCAGGTAGAGGTTGCCCGACGTGTCGGCAACGCTCTCCATATGGTTGTTGCGGTAGGAGAACACGCGGTTCATGACCAGCGTGTCGGGTTTGGTCCCGGACAAAACAAAACTGGGCATACTTAGAAATATGCCCAGTAGAGTTCCCCATATCTTGAACCATCTGCATTTCATGGTTCAAAAATAATAATAATATTCTAAGCGACAAAGAATATTATGTTTTTTTATCCCAAATACTTCATGAGAATCTTGGCGTTGCCGCTGTCACGCAACTTGGCAATGCTCTTCTCCCGAATCTGGCGCACGCGCTCACGGGTGAGGCCGAGCTGGTCACCTATCTCCTCCAGTCCCTTCTCGTGGCAACCTATACCGAAACATTCGCGGATGATGGTTATCTCGCGCTCTTTCAGCACTTTATTGAGCACGGTGTTGAGTTCTTGGGCCATCGACTCGTGGTCGACATGGCGGTCGGTGCGGCTGTCATCGCCACTGGCCATGACGTCGAGCATACAGTTGTCCTCGCCGTCTTGGAAAGGTGCGTCTATCGACACGTGGTGGCCGTCGGCCATAAGGCTCTGACCGATCTTGTCTTCGTCAAGATTGGTGGCGGCACTCAGCTCCGACACTGACGGGTGGCGCTGGTTTTCCTGCTCGAACTTGTTTATCTCGTGATTTATCTTGTTGAGCGAACCCACCTGATTGAGGGGCAGGCGCACAATACGGCTCTGCTCGGCGATGGCCTGCAGGATGCTCTGGCGAATCCACCACACGGCATAGGATATGAACTTGAATCCGCGGGTCTCGTCAAACTTCTGCGCAGCCTTTATCAGACCGATGTTGCCTTCGTCTATCAAGTCGGTGAGAGTGAGGCCCTGATGCTGATATTGTTTGGCCACGGAAACGACAAATCGGAGGTTTGCCGTAACCAGCTTGTCCTTGGCGCGCTCGCCTTCCGGACCTCCCTTGCGGATTTTCTGGGCCAATTCAATTTCCTCATCTATTGAGATTAGGGGAGCGCGTCCTATTTCTACAAGATACTTGTCAAGTGCCTCGCTCGAACGGTTCGTAATACTCTTTTGGATTTTTAACTGTCTCATTCTCTTTTTCTTTCGTTTTGTTTAACTCCTTGATAATCAATCTTATATAGCTAATACAGCTGAAAACGGTGCAAAATTACAAAAAATATCAATAGGTTGTACACCCGCGCACGTAAGATTTAACTTAAAAAAACATAAAGAAGTTCTTTTTAGGAGTTAAAGGGATTTGTCGCGTCAAAAGACAACCTTCCCAAAAGTGCCGCTTTTGCATTGCGAAAGTGGCGCTTTTGGAAGCCCAAAACGGCCGTTTTGCATTGCGAAAGTGGCACTTTTGAAGCCCGAAAGCGCCACTTTCGCAACGCAGGGAAAAAGCTGGAATATGGCTTTGGAACCTCTTTGCCATATACGCCGGACATGCCGTGGCAGAAAATAAGATACAGGCAAAGCGTTGGGAATCAATTTTTTTTTGTATATTTGCCACGCCATAACGTTGGCTACAAATCATATAACTAACGAAACTGATTATGAAAAAACTGATATTGACGGTCTTTGTATGCCTGATGACCATTGGAGTTTCGGCTCAACAAGACGCCCAAACATCCAACAGAACAACGGTTTACGAAACATTCAGACCCGCTTTTATAACATTGTCAAGCGGCAAGATAATCAAGCAGAAGCTGGTCAATGTTTCGATGAAGAACGGAGCCTTGCTGTATAAGCGCGGCAAAACGAACATGCAGGCCAACATGCAGCAGGTGAAGGCCGTTGACTTCGATGACAGACACTATGTGCGCATTGACACGCTGCTGGCCTGTATGGTGGATTCTGTGGCCGGCAACAAGCTGTATTGCGCCACATTGATAGACATTGACGCGTACAGGACAAGAATCAACAACGAGAGAACCATAACCAATCTGGAGATAGCTTCGCAAGTCAACGTCACGACTTTGGACGAATCTTATAATGACGAGCGGATGTATCCGCTTGTGAATTATTTCTTTTATGAGATAAACGGAAAGACAATAAAAGTGCACGAACGCAACATCAACAGCATTCTGACGAAAGAAAAACGCCGGCTGTTCAAGAGTGTCATCTACATGCCGGATTTCAGTTGGACCGACAAGGAAAGCCTCATGAAACTGTTGAAGGCCATATCATGATGCCCGTAAAGGCACAAAACGACACGTTTTTAATATAAGCGGCATTATGATAAATAGGATGTTATGGCATAATATATATGTGTATATCCTACCTTCACAGACAAGCGACCGCATAACTTGACATAAAGAAACAGATTGTCCAACATGCAACCCCGTCTCATGCGACATATAAAAATATATCATTCAATAAACAAAACTAATTTTAAAAGCAACAATGACTAAAACATTTTTATCACTTTTAGCCGCACTGTGCCTGCCGGCAATGGCCGATGCGCAACCGGCACCGGCGGCAGAAGGTACATTCGACTTTGACATGACAAAGCAACAGCCTGTCTATTCTGAATCTGCGGGATACGGATACGACATTCTGCCGGCCCCCACAGCCAAGGGCAAAGAGCCGTTCTATTTCTCGGTGAAGGTTCCCGACGGCAACTACAAGGTGACAGTAGAACTCGGTTCGAAGAAGAAAGCGGCCAACACCACCGTCAGGGCCGAAGGCCGGCGCCTGATGGTGGAAAACATAAACACCGCAAAGGGAAAGACGGCCACGTATGAGTTTGTGGTGAACAAACGCTCACCCGAAATCGACGGAAAGCAGCGTGTGAAGATAAAGGAGCGCGAAAAGGGCTACCTGAGCTGGGACAACCGCCTCACGCTCGAGTTCAACGGCGACGCCCCCGCCGTGAAGCGCATCCGCATAGAGCGCGACAACGCATGCCCGACGGTATATCTCTGCGGAAACTCCACCGTGGTAGACCAGAACAACGAGCCGTGGGCCAGTTGGGGACAGATGATTCCGCGGTGGTTCAACGGGGGCATCGCCATCTCCAACCACGCCGAGAGCGGGCTCACGGCTGGCTCTTTCCTCGCCCAGAACCGCCTTGCCAAAATTATGTCGACGCTGAAAGCGGGAGACTATGTGGTGTGCGAGTTCGGACATAACGACGAAAAGGAGAAGGGCCCCGGAAGCGGAGCGTGGTACCACTACACGCGCAATCTGAAGATATTCGTAGACAACGTGCGCTCAAAAGGTGCCACGATAATATTCTGCACCCCCACCCAGCGCCGCCGTTTCGCCGATGACAACAAGACCATCATGAACACTCACGGCGATTTCCCCGCTGCGATGCTTGCCGTGGCAGAGCGTGAGAACGTGCCGGTGATAGACCTCAACGGAATGACCCGCGACTTTTTCGAGACACTGGGCTACGAGGACAGCAAGCGCGCACTGGTGCACTACCCCAAGAACACCTTCCCCGGACAGGACAAGGAACTGGCCGACAACACCCACTTCAACACCTACGGGGCATACGAAGTGGCCAAGATGGTGGTCATGGGAATGAAGAAGGCCAACCTCCCGCTGGTGAAAAACCTGAGAGACGACTTCACTGACTTCTCGCCGAAAGCGCCGGATGACTGGAAGACATTCAAGTGGGCACCGGCCAAAAATGCTGAATTGACAAAACCTGACGGAAACTTACAACAACAAATCACGATGAAAAGATTTTTTGCAATAGCGGCAATGTCACTGCTTGCCGGCGGTACATTCGCGCAGACATGGCCCGTGGCGGCTCCCGAAGCCAAGCCCGGCACGAGATGGTGGTGGCTCGGTTCGGCCGTAAACGAGAACGACTTGCGGTGGAACATGCAGGAATATGCCCGTACGGGCCTTGGCGCTCTGGAGATAACACCGCTGTACGGTGTTCAGGGCAACGAGAAGAACGAACTGTCGTTCCTCTCCACCCCATGGATGAAGGCTCTTCAATTTGTACAGTCGGAAGGCGCGAAGGACAGCCTGCTGATAGACATGAACTGCGGCACGGGATGGCCCTTCGGCGGACCGGAAGTGCCGATAGAAGAGGCAGCGGCCAAGCTTGTGTGCACCGACACCGTGGTTACCGGAGCCGAGCTGCGCAAGGGTGTCGACGTGAGTGTGCAGGACAAGAAGGAGAAGCCTTTCTGCACTCTCAGCAAGGTGATGGCCTATGGCGGTGGCGGAGTGACGGAACTGACCCCGATGACCGGCGAAACGGGAACGGTGGTATGGAAGAAAGCCGCCAAAAAGACGAGCTACCGCATCATCGCCGTGTACTGCTCCCGCACGCGCCAGAAGGTGAAACGTGCCGCTCCCGGCGGCGAGGGATATGTGATGGACCACTTCGACAAGAAGGCCGTGGCCCACTACCTGAAGCGTTTCGAGGATGCCTTTGCCCGCAATAACGTACCCTACCCCCACTCTTTCTTCAACGATTCGTACGAGGTTTACAAGGCTAACTGGACCCCGCTGATGTTCGAGGAGTTTGAGAAACGCCGCGGATACAAGCTCGAGGAACATCTGCCCGAGCTGCTCGGCGACAAGGAAGACAAGGACAACAAGGTGCTGAGCGACTACCGTGAAACACTGGGCGGCCTGCTGCTTGAGAACTTCACCGAGCAATGGACGGCCTGGGCACACAGTCACGGCGTGAAGACGCGCAACCAGGCGCACGGTTCACCAGCCAATCTGATAGACGTGTATTCGGCCGTCGACATACCCGAGATAGAAGGTTTCGGACTGTCCGAATTCGGCATCAGGGGACTGCGCAAGGATCAGGGGTACACCCGCAAGAACGACAGCGACGTATCGATGCTGAAATATGCCTCGTCGGCAGCCCACATCAACGGCAAGACACTCGTCAGCAGCGAGACGCTGACGTGGCTTACCGAGCATTTCCGCACCTCACTGTCGCAGTGCAAGCCCGACATCGACCTCATGTTCACCTGCGGTGTCAACAACATGTACTTTCACGGCACGTGCTATTCGCCCAAGAACGACCCGTGGCCGGGATGGCGTTTCTATGCCTCGATAGACATGAGTCCCACAAACAGCATCTGGCGCGACGCCCCTTACCTGATGAAGTACATCGAGCGCTGCCAGAGTTTCCTGCAGATGGGACGTCCTGACAACGACTTCCTCGTCTACCTCCCCATACGCGACATGTGGGCGGAACGCAAGGGCAAGGGGCCTGGCTCGCTGCTCATGCAGTTCGACATCCACTCGATGGCGAAGAAGGCACCCGACTTCATCAAGAGCATCCTCGACATAGACAAGGCCGGCTACGACTGCGACTACATCAGCGAGAAGTATCTTCTCACCACAAACTATAAGGACGGCATGCTCGAAACGGCTGCCGGCACACGCTACCACGCACTGATAATACCCGGAAGCGGACGCATGCCGGAAAATGTGAAGGCTCACATCGACGCCCTTAAGGCCCGTGGAGCCCGCATCATCTACGGCACCGACAAGGCCGACATGGCCAAGGCAGCCAAGGCCGAACCCATGAGATACGGCCACGGTCTGCGCGCAATACGCCGCAGCAACGCCACAGGCCACCATTACTTCATAGCCAACCTGTCGCCGAACGATGTCGACGAGCGCATCCCCCTGTGTGTCGAGGCACGCGACGCCCGCTGGTTCAACGCGCTCGACGGTGCCATCTACAAGGCCGACATAACGGCCGACGGCGTGCGTGTGAACCTGAAGAGCGGTGAGTCGATGATTCTGCAGACATATAATGAGGTGCAGAACGACGGTCGCGGAGAGCGCAAGTATGCCGCACCGGAAGCAGGCAAGGTGCTTGACGGCAAGTGGACACTCTCCTTCACCGGATGTGCACCGGCCGTAGACAAGACCTTCAGCCTGGACGCCCCCCGCACATGGGAGGGACTTGACGACGATTCCGTGAAGGTGACCATGGGCACGGGTGTGTATTCCACTACCGTAAGGATGACCAAGGACGAGGCCGCTTCCGACTGGATGATCGACCTCGGCGACGTAAGGGAAAGCGCACGGGTGTATGTAAACGATGTCTTCGTGGGCTGTGCATGGTCTGTTCCGTTCACCCTCGACTGCAAGAAGGCCTTCAAGACCGGAGAGAACACCATACGCATCGAGGTGACCAACCTGCCGGCCAACCGCATCTCGCACCTCGACCGTCAGGGAGTGAAATGGCGCAAGTTCAACGAAATAAACGTTGTCGACATCAATTACAAGAAGACCGGATATGAAAATTGGGAGCCGGTGAAGAGCGGTCTCAACTCAGAAGTGAGACTTTACAGAATCGGAAATTGATAAAAGCCAACAACAAACATAAGCGGCCGTAAGGAAATTCCTTACGGCCGCTTATGTCTTTCTATGCCAACGGCTTACTTAGTCACGCGCATCCAGTCGATGTTCATGAAGCCGGTGACACCCTTTCCGGCCGGCTCTTCCGCCACGAAACCGAACTTCGCGCCAATCCATTTGCCCTCACGCATCTGGAACTCGTCGCCTGCATCGATGAACTTCTTGCCATTCTTGCTGTAGGCGAAGGTCATCTTGCCGCCCTCCTTCACCGTAAGACGGAGGTAGATATCCTCGTATATGGCCGGGTCATAGTTTATCTTGTCCTTGCCTGTGGGCGCAAGTTCGGCTATGACGTTCACCTTTTCAGGCTTGTTGCCGTCGGCCTTGTAGCATGTTATCTGCTGCAGCTGGAACTTGTCCCCCACTCTCTTCACCACAAGTGCGCTGTAGTCGCGCCCCATCATTATTATTCCGCCGTACTGACCTTCCTTCTTTGCGGCGAACGTTATCTTAGCCGTAGCCGTAAAGGCGTCGGCGGGAGTCTTTTGGAGAAGCAGGTTCGGAGCCTCCCACAGGTTGACGAAGTTCTCGCTCAGCTTGTGCGTGTACATGCGAAAGAAACCGTAGGGCGTGGGCTGGCCGTACGACTGGTCGTAGTTTGAGTGCCACTGCCACTGCTTGCCGAGCGTAACCGTGTTGAACTCGTCGCTCTCGGCAGGATTCTCTATGGGGTAAGTCTTGCCCACGTCAGGCTTCTTGTACCTTATGACAGGCTCGCCGCAGAGGTCGCCGTCCTTGTCCGTGCCCATCACGGGCCATCCCTTCACCCAGTTCACCGGCTGCAGATGGACCACGCGTCCGTAAGCGCCTTTGTCCTGGAAGTGCAGGAACCAGTCCTCGCCCTTGGCCGTGCGCACCCATCCACCCTGGTGTGGGCCGTTCACGTTTGTCTTTCCCTGAGCCATCACCGTCTTGTGTTCATACGGTCCGTACGGGCTTTTCGAGCGCATGGCCAGCTGCCATCCCGTGGCCACGCCACCTGCCGGACACATTATCCAGTACCATCCGTCGTGCTTGTAGAACTTCGGACCCTCGGCCGTATGGTGGTCGTTGTTGCCGTCGAACACTATCACCGGGTCGCTGATGGCCCGTGTGCCGTCGGCCGAAAGCTCGCGCACGGAGAGCACGCTCTTGAATCCCGCACGGCTGCCCGCCCATCCGTTCACAAGGTAGCAGCGGCCGTCATCATCCCAGAGCGGCGTCGTGTCTATCATACCCTTGCCCGGAATGACAAGCACCGGGTCGTCCCAGCGTCCTGCGGGGTCCTTTGTCTTCACCATATACACACCGTAGTCGGGATCACCCCAGTAGATGTAATACTCGCCGTTGTGGTATCTGATGCTGGGCGCCCACACTCCCATGCCGTGGGCAGTCTTGTCGAAGACTTCCTTCGGTGTCAGTTCGCGCAGCGCATGACCTATTATTTTCCAGTTGACGAGGTCGTTGGAGTGCAGTATCGGCAGTCCGGGTATGCAGTTGAACGAACTTGCCGTCATGTAGAAATCGGTTCCCGATGGTCCCGCGCAAACGTCGGGGTCGCTGTAGTCGGCGTTGATTACGGGATTGGTGTACGTTCCGTCGCCATTGTCCGGGCACCACACTTCCGAACGGTACTGCGAATGTGACGGCAAAGCCATCGCCGTCAAGATTAGTAACAGAGGTAGTTTTTTCATAAAGATTT
The DNA here is from genome assembly GCF_900549175.1 of uncultured Prevotella sp. Lineage (GTDB taxonomy): Bacteria > Bacteroidota > Bacteroidia > Bacteroidales > Bacteroidaceae > Prevotella. The sequence continues at coordinate 30,686 of NZ_URNN01000014.1, forward strand.
TATATTTAATTGGTAATTGTTGTTTGTTTCCATCTCCATTGTCGCGGCCGTGCCGTCATCCTCAGGCGACAAGGCCAGTGCCACGTGCCCCATTGTCCGCCGTAGGTTTATCTCCACGCAGGGGTGGAGCGCGAAACTCCGTACGTCCGCTCTCTCCACCACCATCATGTCCACGCCCAGCAGTCCGGCATACTTGCCCCTGTACAGTCTGCCGAGCCTGTCGCAGAGGCGTTCCCTCACGCTGTCCAGCAGGCTGCCCGGAACATGCCGTTCCAGCATTTCCCGCTTTCGCGCTTCCGTGGCGAGCAGGTTTCCGGTGTATGCACCGTGGCGCGTCACGAACAGCGACAGGCCGAGATACTCCACCCGTCCGTTGCCGTCGCTCACAAATTCCATGCCGAAGTCCGTCACTTTATTATAATACGGCTCTACCGTCACTCCTCCCTGACTTTTTAACATGTTTTTTATCCAGCCCGACAGGGGCTCCCCAATGCAGCCTTCGGCAAAGCGTATCCCCCTGCCGCTGCAGCTCCACGGAGCCTTTATCACGGTGCGGCGGTATCTGCGGGCAAGTGAGGCCACCTCCGCTTCGGTACGGCAGAAGAACGCCTCGCCCGCCAGTCCGTCCCCCGCGAGGCCCGAGAGCACGCCTGCCGCCGTATTCCGGTGCGACAGCATGCGTATTGTCTCGAGCCTGTCAGCGTCGGGCAGCGCGTTGCAGGCAATGCCCGACTTGCCTATGGCGGCTATTACGGCCTTGTCCCATCCCCACACGTCCACCTGTACGAATGTCCTTCCGGCAAGTTCCCCACTTGTTGCAAACTCCACACGGCCGGGCACCCGGCAGCCCGCCGCCGACAGTTCGGCGCTCAGCCTCTCCACCGCAGCTTGTGCACGCGGCTTGTCCTGCACCACCACCGTGTCGCCGTCGGCAGCCCACAAGGCGGGCAGATATTCCATGCCCGAACGGAATTGCCTTACCGGTTGTGGCGGCGTGACATTATTCCTGTTCACCGCCATGGCCTGGTCGTGTTCGGGATTAAATATGTGTAATGTCATTTATTGTAATCACTCTCAAGGTTCCCCGAGGTGCAAAATTAGCTTATTTTTTTTATATTTTGCAATATTGACTTTGCAAATTGGGAAGAAAGTATTATCTTTGCAAAAGATATTCAGCACCCGGCGAATTGAAATCGATTTTTCACTGAGTCCGGATGTCTTGTCTGTGCAAATAAATTAGAAGATTAGAAGAATGGAAGTTTTTTTCAGAACCCATACCAATCTCGTGGAGCATACCAATGCGCCGGTTCGTCGCACCCTTATGGATGAGATAGACTGGAACGACCGCATGATAGGCATAAAGGGCACGAGGGGCGTGGGGAAAACGACTTTCCTTCTCCAGTATGCCAAGGAGAAATTCGACATACAAGACCGCCGGTGCCTGTATGTCAACATGAACAACTTCTATTTTCAGGGACGCGGAATAGCCGATTTTGCCGGAGAGTTCTACAAGAAGGGCGGCAGGGTGCTGCTCATAGACCAGGTGTTCAAACAGCCCGACTGGAGCCGCGAGCTGCGCAAGTGCTACGACGAGTACCCCGGACTGAAGATAGTGTTCACCGGGTCGAGCGTCATGCGCCTGAAAGAGGAGAACCCCGAACTCAACGGCATTGTCAGGAGCTACAACATGCGCGGATTCTCATTCCGCGAATTCCTCAACCTGCAGACAGGCAACGACTTCAAGCCTTACACACTCGAAGAGATACTCGCCGACCACGAGCACATCATCAAGCACATACTGCCGAAGGTGTCGCCGGCCCGTTATTTCCCCGACTACCTCCACCACGGCTTCTACCCCTTCTACCAGGAGCACCGCAACTACTCGGAGAACCTGCAGAAGACAATGAACATGATGACCGAGGTGGACATACTCATGATAAAGCAGATCGAGCTGAAGTATCTCACGAAGATAAAGAAGCTCTTCTACATGCTCGCCGTCGACGGTCCGAAAGCCCCGAACATCAGCCAGCTTGCCGGCGACATTGAGACGAGCCGTGCCACCGTGATGAACTATATAAAGTATCTGGCCGACGCCCGGCTCATCAACATCATCTACCCCGTGGGGCAGGAGTTTCCCAAAAAGCCCTCGAAGGTGATGCTGCACAACTCCAACCTCATGTTTGCCATCTACCCCATCAAGATAGACCAGCAGGACGCCATGGAGACATTCTTCGTCAACTCCATGTGGAAAGACCACAAGGTTAATCAGGGCAACCACGACACGTTCTACACCGTCGACTCGACGATGAAGTTCAAGATATGCGACGCCGCATCGCTGTGCCGCAACAAGCTGTCGCCCGACACCATCTACGCCCGCTACAACACCGAGGTGGGCAAAGGCAACCAGATACCCCTGTGGCTTTTGGGGTTCCTCTATTGACGGGCGGAAGGCCGGCACACTATGACGGAGAAAAGGCAAATAAGTTAAAAACAACTATACAAACGATTTATTCATTTAAATATTTTATCTATTAAAATGGCAAAAGAAAAGAAATTTATCACTTGTGATGGCAACCAGGCCGCAGCGCATATCTCGTATATGTTCTCGGAAGTGGCAGCCATCTACCCCATCACCCCGTCATCCACGATGGCGGAGTATGTGGACGAATGGGCAGCACAGGGCCGCAAGAACATCTTCGGCGAGACTGTCCTCGTACAGGAAATGCAGTCTGAGGGCGGTGCCGCCGGAGCCGTACACGGTTCGCTGCAGGCCGGAGCCCTGACCTCCACCTATACCGCATCTCAGGGTCTGCTGCTGATGATCCCCAACATGTACAAGATTGCCGGTGAGTTCCTGCCCTGCGTGTTCCACGTATCGGCCCGTACACTTGCCTCCCACTCCCTGTGCATCTTCGGCGACCATCAGGACGTTATGTCCACACGCCAGACAGGCTTCGCCATGCTGTGCGAAGGTTCTGTACAGGAAGTGATGGATTTGGCCGGTGTTGCCCACCTCGCAACAATCAAGAGCC